>JAHIRR010000139.1 GCA_018818505.1 Candidatus Omnitrophota bacterium
ACTTAATAGAGGAGTAAGCGCTGCATCTATCTGGTGTCTTCATCAGATTCGGCTTATAGATGAAATTGATCAGGAAGGAGGCAAGATGATGCGTATTGGGCTATGGGCGTATAAAGACAAAGATTGGTATCCATTCCCGATATTTTATCTATATAACCTTTTAACCAGATTCATAAGACCAGACTCGAGGGTTTTAGAAACTAGAGTCACATTGCCAGATGAATTAAAATGCGCCTGCGTCAGTTATGATGGAAGATATACGGTGCTCATTGTAAATTTAACTGATACAATAAAAGAATTTCTAATTAAAGGAATAGATCCAGGATCAAAGATGAAGAAATTTATTTACTCTGAATCTCAATATGTGTTTGAACCAGTTGAAACAGCCTTAACCAAGCCAGAAAAATACTTAAAAGATAAAATATTACCAAGAAGCGTTATCTTATTTACTGAATTAGACTGAAAATATGCTTAAAAAATACAAATATCTTATAATCCTGCTGGCACTGTTTACTCTTTACAATGCGTTTTTTATTAATAAGGCCATTCATATTGATGACCATTTTACTGTCTCTATTGCAAAGGCAGTAAACGAGGACTTTATCAATGTGCCCAGGGTGTTTTTCTCTAATCCAATACTCCTTGGTTATTATTATGCACCGATTATAAGATTATTTGGAGAAAGAGAGGCGTGGCTTCATATATTCTACTTACCGTTTACATGGTTAGCCATTATAGCCATGTTTTTTTTATCACTTAGATTTACAGGCAGGGGTATCTTGCCGACATTATTTCTAATCTCAACACCGGCATTTATAATAATGTCGCAGGATATCATGCTAGACATTGCACTTCTGGGTTTTTTTCTCGCCTCAATTGCTTTATTTGTCCATGGTGCGGATAAGGATGATAACAGGCTATTGTTTCTATCAGTAATCTTGATCTCATGCGCAATATTTATCAAGTATTCCGGCCTGATGCTTATCCCAATATTGGCTGTATATTCCCTGCTCTACAGAAGAAGGAAGGGCCTTATTTTTTTATTGATCCCGATTTCTTTTTTCATTTTGTGGAATGTCCACAATCTTATGATTTATGGCGAGTCTATATTTTTATCTGCAGTTTCAATGAAATTAAAGGAGTATTTTTTTAACAATATCTCAATCAGGGTATTTGCTTTTTTAAGTTTTCTTAGCGGTACATCTATTATCAGTCTATTTCTGATCCCGAGTCTTTTAAATAGCAAAAGAGACCTTATTGTATTGACGGCGTCTTTACCCATAGGGTTTTGTCCGTTTCTCGCAAGAAAAGCATTTCTTGGATATTCTTTATTTGAGAAGACTATGCTGACTTTTCTTTTTATAGTGTCACTCTATATTATTCTTAAAATCGTTGCAACTTTTTTAAAACCCCACAATAAAGACAATATATTTTTATCAATCTGGTTTTTTATACTTTTGTTTTTCACTATTTTTTCTCAATTTATAGCTGCAAGGTTTGCATTACTTTTGTTTCCACCGATGTTCCTGATTATATATAATCAGATGTTGCGCAAAAGGATAATAGCATTTTTCCTCATACTAGCTTTCTCCCTTTCAACCATATTGGCTATAGGTGATTATCATTTTGCGGGTGTTTATCGCAATGTTTTCTCAGGGCTTAAAAAGTCGATGTCAGAGACAGATCAGCTACATTATTTAGCAGGAGACTGGGGGTATAGATATTATGCGAGAAAGGCAGGATGTAGAATAGCAGTCGAACCTAAGGCCGGGGACATCTTTATCATGCCAAAGGATCAGCCAATTCCATATCTCAATATTCGCAAAAGGTATCTTGAGAAGATATATGAATCAGGACATAAAAAAACATTAATTAATCGCTTGGAGTATTTTAGTAACGCGGTTTTACATGATAGGGATATGCATGCAGGTTTTTATTGCAACGATTGGGGGCTTTTGCCTTTTTCTCTATCCATGCAAAAGGTGTTAGTCGAGAGTTTTAAAATATATAAGCTATCATATTTGAGAGATGAATACTAAGGTTACGCCAGAAATGAAGTTGATTCAATTATTGCTTGGTCGGGGAGTCAGATCTGAGAGACAGCTTAGAGGCATTGATTGGATGACCTTTGAAAAATTTCTATCTTATCATGAAATAGCTCCCAGCATATATGTTAATATAAAACCATATCTTGATTTTATTCCAGGCGGTCTGCGGGAGCTTTTGCGGAATGGCTATTGGCATGCAGTAAGAAGCAATATCCTGAAGGACAGGGAATACCAGAGGATCTTCGAGGCATTTCAGGATAAAGATACAGATGTATTACCGTTCAAGGGTGTTTCTTTTTTGAATGATATATATGAAGAAGGCCTTCCAAGGCCCATGAATGACATAGACCTATTGGTCCCTGAAAGAGATTATGAAAAGGCTGAAGGCATTCTGCAGGGGCTGGGATATAAAAAAAGACTGGGTGGTTTAACAGAAGATTACTGGAGAAATAAGCAGTGTCACGTTACTTTTCTCAGGCCTTACAAAAACAGTCAATGTTTTATAGTGGATCTTCATTGGGGCCTTGATTTTAAGAGGAATGGTAGACTGATATTGCCCGATATCTGGAAAAGGATAAGGGATGTTGAGACTGTTGAAGGCAAGAAGATAAGATTACTTTCGCCTGAAGACGCGTTATTCAGCATAGCGCTTCACCAGAGAAGATATGGCAAGGCCCTTTCCTTGAAATATATACTGGATACAAAGCTCCTTTTTCGAAAATATAAGGATGTACTTGATCTGGATTATATAGCAGCTTCTTCCAAGAAGGAGCGCATGAGTAGCTGCCTTTATTTTCTTCTATTACAGGCCAGGTTATTTTTTGGATCAGGGGATTTTGATACACTGCTGGATAGATTATCAATGCCCCGTCTTAAAAGAAACTTGATGGAGAGGTTTATTAATGATAAGATGTTGTCGGATTCGCTGGCCTATGAATATAAGGTCAATTATTTAAAGACACATTTTTTGCTTTACGATGATTATCTGGAGCCGGCGGGATATATAATGAATATCCCCCTGGAGCAGTTTACCAGGTTTTACGACTTAGAGCCTTATTCTATGAAGGCCAGGATATTGTATAAACTAAGATTTTTATCTTTTTTATTTACTGCTATAAAAGTTAAATATGCTGAATGATACATATCTGGAAATAAAGACGACAAATAAAATGCCCCGCCTGCCCTTGGAAGGCAGCGTAGATCTCACCTATCGCTGTAATAACAATTGCCGGCACTGCTGGTTAAGGATTCCGCCTGAATCCCAGGAAAAGAAAGATGAGCTTTCTTTCGAAGAAATAAAAAAGATAGCTGACGGGGCAGGGGCCATGGGTTGCCATAAGTGGTCTATTTCCGGCGGCGAACCCATACTGCGTCCGGATTTTTCCGAGATATTTGATTATCTGACCCGCAATTCCATTTCTTATTCCCTTAATACTAATGGAACATTGATTACTCCTAAAATTGCTAAACTGATGAAGCGAAAGGGCACCAAGATGGTTGCCCTTTATGGTGCAACAGCTGAAGTGCATGACCATATTACCCGCAATCCCGGCTCATTTGAGCAGACTATGCGGGGCTTCAGATATTTGAAAGAGGCAGGAGCGGGTTTTACTGTTCAGCTTATTCCGATGAAGGATAATTATCACCAGTTGCAGGATATGATTAAATTAGCTGAATCCTTAAGCAAGCATTATAGAGTAGGCGCCCCATGGTTATATCTTTCGGCTTATGCAGACAAGG
>JAHIRR010000140.1 GCA_018818505.1 Candidatus Omnitrophota bacterium
GGCCTGATCCATGTCTATGATAATGAGGTGGAGGAATATTACAGGGATTCTGGAGAAGATCTGCCGCTTCCAAAGGTCCGGGCTGATATAAGAAGGGCTATCAGACAAGGAAAAGAGACAGAGGCGATGATGGCATGGATAAAGGAATTGAGGAAAAAATCATATATAAAGATAAATAAGAAACTTCTGGAAGAAGTACTTTCCAGCAGATAAGGGGGAGATTATGGCAAAATACAAGCGCAGGAATTATTTTATAAGCAAGGGTTTTCAGTCAGAGTTTATATTGAAGTTTTGTGCATTGGTGGCGGTTGGCTGCGTGCTCTTTGGGATAATTTTATACGCATCTTCCAGCCGTACGCTTACTACGTCTTTCGAGAATTCGAGGCTGGTGGTAAAAAGCACAGCTGATTATATATTGCCTGGCTTGCTATTGGGCGGGCTTATAGTGGGCCTGTTATTAGCAATAGCAGCGAGTATTGTAGTGCTTTTCATGACGCATCGGCTCGCAGGGCCTATGTACAGGTTTGAAAAATATGTCCAGAAGATCGGAAATGGCGAGCTCGCTCCTGATTTAAGGATAAGAAAGAAAGACCAGTTTCAGAATATGGTCAGCGCTTTTAACAACATGACCCAGGGCCTGAGCGTGGGGCTTTTAAAGGTAGTCGGTGTTTCAGAAAAGCTGGACGGTCTGATCGACGAGCTTACAGATAGCTCGAATCAGGAATTACTGTTGAAAGAGGATATAAAGAAGATAGTCTCTGAGTTAAAAAAGGATAAAAAGGACCTTAATCAGGCACTTTCGTATTTCAAGATAAGCCGCTAATATGAAAGTTAAGATAGGTGTTATTTTAATTATCGCGTGTTTAGTGCTTAATGCAGCGGATTTTTCTTATTCGCAAGAGAGGGAATGGAATGTATTCTCGACGAGATTTTGCACTGTGTTCTATGAAAAGGATGTAAATTTGAAGATAGTCAACAGGCGCATCAATCTCAGGTTTTCTGATTTTTATAGCGCTAGGGCATACAGGGAAAAGGCAGATCTATCCATGGAAGATATCTTGTCAGACAAATTTGACGCTGTGTTCATGAAAGTAGAGGACATATTGGACATGTTTCCTTCCAAGATACATGTGGCGATTAATATCTACAAATATAAAACTGACTTGGACGAGGCGTATGAAGATATATTTCACGAGCCAAATACAGCAGAATCTTTTTATATTTACAAGACCAATACCATTTACACCACAGAACGCGCTATAAGAGAAGGCCTTCTCGCCCACGAGATGGCTCATTGCATAATAGACCATTACTTCGTCATTTTACCGCCTAGAAAAGTCCAGGAAATGCTCGCGATTTACGCGGATGTGCATCTAAAAGATTAATAAAATTTTGCTTGCAAAAGCAGGGCATATCTGGTATACTTATATAAGTATTTAAAAAGTCTTTTATGGAGGGACATATGAGAAAGATAGTATCTGTAATAATAATATTTAGCATTTTAACGATTGCGTCTGCGTCTGCGATGGCTAAACAGGATGCAGATGTGTGCAGGACAAGATGCAGGATTGATGAGGGGGTTATCTGTCTTGAGAGGGACCCTTGCGCGCCTGAAAATGAGTATTTATTAAAGACTGCAAAGGATTGCAGGGAAGAGCCTGTTGCCAAATATATGCCTATTACTAAGCTATTGTTCGTGGATATATTGTCGCAGGTAATACGCCTGGATAAGGAGTTTGCCCAGAATGTAGACAGGCTGACCGATGAAGAGAGGTATATTTTAAAGGCAGAACTCCTGGAACGTAAAGGTATAGATATATTTGTCGGTACCAAGCCCTTATCTCCTCTTACAAGAGAAGAGCTGGCTGCAGTCTTAAAGAATATAACTATAGAAAAGTATTTAGGGCTTTCAAGCGGCCTGCCAGGCCAGATGTTTGATCTAAAGAACGATGAGTTTATTGTGTATGATGTCGAGATATACGCGGATGAAGGAAAAGGTTTTGAGGCGTGGGAAAGGAAAAAGACGTTTGAGGAGAGCGAATCCGGCGCAAAACACTATGTTGCGAAGCTGGATTCCTGCGATGCCGCAATGGTAGTATTTGGTGACAATGAAAAAGGTAAGATCCCTGAAACAGGCTCAAGATTAAAGACAGTATATAAGTTTTTTGGCAGGGATGACGAGATGGTGACAGAATGCGAAGTAGCAATGCTTCTGTCTGACCCGGATGTGGCAAGGGCATTGAAGGATAAATACAATCCATCAAGACTGCTTACAAAGGCAAATTTTGTAGACCTTCTCATAAAGACAAGGCATATAGAGAATCAGCTGCCAAGGAATTATGTTGTCCTTACAGAAGACGAGATATATCGGCTTCAAACTGAGATACTCTGGAAGCATGGCATTGATATATTTGTGGGCACTGACCCGGATGAGTTATTGACTCGCGAAGAGCTTGCCAGGGTCTTGTATGATTCTCCTGTGCAGGAGATCATCGGTATAAGTGATGGCAGCCAGGGGCAGAGTTTTGAGCTCAAGAACGCGGGTTTTATCATATACGATTTACACACATATGTGGATGAAGGATCTGGATATGAAGAGTGGTATAAGAAAGAGAGTTTCTTCGAGAGCTCTTTAGCGAGCGAGGATTACTTGGTCAGGCTGGACTCAGGAAATTACGCGAGCGTTTATTTCGGAGATGATAAGCAAGGCAAGATCCCGGCAGTAAATTCTCCCATAAGGGTGACTTATAGGCTCTATGCCCCTGTTGCAATGATCACAGAGGACGATATTATCTGCGTATTGGGCAGGATAGTGCCTGTAGCTGAGACATATATACCACCTATGCCCCCGCCTGAATTTCCGCCGCCCACTGACGGATATGATGACCCTGCTTCGCATTACTAATAGACTTTGATATGTAAAAGAGGTGGACGAATGACTTTTGCTGAAAGATATTTTCTAGGCTTTGCGAAAAGATTTATCATGAAGTATAATTTTTTAAAGATGTGGTGTTCCTTTGTTATAGTGCAAAAACCTGTAACAAAACTACTTGGGCCTTTATTTACGCGGGCTTCTAAGATAATACAGATAGATGTAACTTATGTGTGTAACTTAAAATGCAATAATTGTGTCAGGTCTTGTAAACAGGCACCTACTAGCCAGCGCATGACCGTCGAACAAATAAAAAAATTTATCAAAGAGAGTATTGATAATAATATAAAATGGGAAAAGATGCGCTTAATGGGAGGAGAGCCTACATTACATCCTGACATACTTGAGATTGTGCAGTTATTGATAGATTATAGAAAGATATATTGCCCGAATAGCATAATAGAGATCGTCACC
>JAHIRR010000141.1 GCA_018818505.1 Candidatus Omnitrophota bacterium
TCAGGCGTAGATTGCGCGCTTGTAGTAACTGAGCCTACGCTATCAGGGCTGCATGACGCGGACAGGGTTATAAAGGTTGCGAAACATTTCAACGTTTTAACAAAGCTGATCATTAATAAATATGATCTAAATCCAGATATGACCGGGAATATAGAAAAATATTGCAGAGACAATGATATCCAGGTCCTTGGCAAGATAGCATTTGATAAATCCATTGTAGATGCCATGGTCAATGCCATGACAATAATAGAGTACAAGGATGGTAAAGCAAAAAAAGAGATTTCTAATATTTGGGATAAGGTGGCGGCAAATAAGACATGAAAGGATATAAAAGAAACCACAGAGGACACAGAGAAATAAATAATTTTTCTCTGTGTCCTCCAAAAGAATCTGCTAAACCAAGCTGCTAACCTGTCTGAAAGTTATGGATAAGAAGACAGGGTTTTTGATTAACTTTAATGTTTTAAGATTTAAGGAAGAGATAAGAATACTAGTTTTATGAGAACACAGAGGCTTTTATTATAAAAAATCTCTGTGTTCTCTGTGGTTTATTTTTGACAGTACCATAAGATAAAAAAGGAGATGTCATGAGATACAAGCCCACATTGACAGAAGAGGCCATAGCGGATAACCACAAGTATTTTAAGGAGCGCGTAACTCTTTATAAGGATTTAGGCATAGATTTTTCTGACATTAGAAGCTCTATCCTTGAAAAGGCAGGTCCTTTAAAGGGGACTATTCTTGAAATAGGTTCTGGCAGTGGACATACGACACTTGCTTTGGCAAAGGCGGGATATAAATTTATTTCAATAGATCTTGACGAGGATGCGTTAAGAAAAACAGCCCTGAACCTGGCCTATGAAAGGCTATTTTCCAAGGTAGATTTGTATTTTATGAATGGGAAATCCATGGAGTTTCGAGATGGAAGTTTTCAAAACGTAATAGCCGTGAATTTATTCCACCATATAGAAGGCGTTGATGATATGTTATCCGAAATCGATAGGGTTTTATCCCGGGATGGAAAGGCAGTCCTTGCTGATTTTAATAAAGAGGGCATGAAAATAATAAATTCTGTACATCATAGAGAAGGAAGGGTTCATGAAGATTCTGGCACTACAAAAAGGCATATTTATTCTTATTTTAGTAAGCTGGGGTATAAAATAACCCAGCCAGAGGATCAATACCATTGGATATTGATAGCCGAAAAGATAATCCGATCATAAGAGATCAAATGTGAATACATACCTAGACTGCATCCCATGTTTTTTTAAACAGGCCCTTGAGGCATCGAGGATCGCTGGCGCAAGTCAAAAAACACAAAAAAAGATATTTGATAGGCTTTCTGAGATCCTATCCGGCATCTCGTTAAATTCTTCCCCGCCTGAGATGGGACGAGTTATCTATGGATTGGTCAGGGAAATAACTCATAAAAAGGATCCTTATAAAAAGATAAAAGATAAAAGTAATAAATTCGCCCTGAAACTTTATGATAGATTAAAACAAAAGATAACTTGTTCTAATGACAGATTATTGACTGCAGTGGAATTGGCCATTGCTGGGAATATAATAGATTATGGCGTAAAGAATTCTTTGGATGTGAATAAAGAGTTGAACAGGATCTTGAATGAAGAAAAGAAGATTTTGAAAAAAGAAAATAAGACACTTTTTGATTTCAGACATTTTAAGCAGGCTTTAAACAAGGCGGAGAATATTCTTTATTTAGCTGATAATGCAGGAGAGACGGTTTTCGACCGTCTTTTAATTGAGGAGATAAAAAAGATCGATAGGGATAAGAAAGTTATTTATGCTGTAAAAGAAAGGCCTGTAATCAATGATGCGCTGGTTGAGGACGCATATAAATGCGGTATTAATAAAATAGCCAAAGTTATATCCTGTGGCTCAGATGCTCCCGGAACAGTTCTTTCTTTGTGTTCAAAGGAATTTTTAAAGGTCTATAAAGAAGCGGATATGGTTATCAGTAAAGGGCAAGGAAATTTTGAGGCATTATCCCGGGAAAAAAGGCCTATCTTTTTCCTGTTTATGGCCAAGTGCCCGGTGGTTGCAAAAGATATCGGTTCTAATCTCGGGGATGTAATTTTATTTTACAATGGATTTTAAGTATATTTATGGCCCTGTGCCTTCATGGAGACTGGGAAGTTCTTTGGGTATAGACCCTATTTCTCAGACAGGAAAAGTTTGCACATTCGATTGCCTTTATTGCCAGCTTGGAAAGACCAAAGATTTTACCAGCGAAAGAAAGATATTTATTCCCGTTACTAAAATTATTGAAGAATTTGATCTATTGCCTCAGGTACAAATCGATTATATTACCTTTTCCGGCAGAGGCGAGCCGACGCTGGCAGGGAATTTAGGCCGGATGATAAAGGCAATAAAAAAGATAAGAAGTGAAAAGATAGCTGTTTTGACCAACTCTTCGCTGTTAAACAGAAGAGACGTTCAGAAAGATTTATTGCCGGCAGATTTTGTAGTGGCTAAACTTGATGCTGATTCTCAAAAAGTTTTCAACATAATAGATAAGCCGATGGAGGCAATAAAATTTGATGCTATCCTGGAAGGAATAAAGGATTTTAGGAGTATTTATAAAGGAAAGCTGGCGCTGCAGATCATGTTTATTGCTGAAAATAAGAAACATGCAAAGAAAATAGCAGAGATTACAAAAGAGATCAATCCCGATGAAGTGCAGATTAACACTCCTCTAAGACCTTGCGGCGTAAAACCTTTATCCATGACCGAGTTAGAAAAAATAGAAAGTTATTTTAAAGGTTTAGAAGTAGTCTCGGTTTATAAAGCTGAAAAGAAAAAGGTCAAACCTATTAGTGATGCGAATACCTTAAAAAGGAGAGGCAAGATCTAATCTATAAGATGGAAGCAAGGATACTTTTTGATAAAGGAGGCATAGATAGCAAACTGTCAATTGGATGGGGGTTTTCCTGTCTAATAGATGGCCGCATTTTATTTGATACAGGGGAGAGCGGAATATTTCTGTTGAATAATATGGGGATTATGAATATCAATATTTCAAAGATAGAAGCTGTCGTTATTTCTCACGACCATTGGGATCACACGGGCGGCCTATGGGAATTATTAAAGAAGAAAACAGGGGTTACAGTTTATGCATGCCCGCATTTTAGCAGGGAATTTAAGGAAAAGGTGAAAGAATCAAAAGGCGTTCTTATTGAGGCAGATAAATTAAAGGAAATATCAAGGAATATTTTTGTAAGCGGCGAGATACCTGGCGCATATCACGGGCGGCATATGCAGGAACAAGCACTTATCATAAAGACAGAAAACGGCATTACCATAATAACAGGATGTGCTCATCCAGGGATCGTAAAAATGGTAAGGGTGATTAAGGAAAAATTTCCCGGAGAGCGGGTTTATTCAGTATTGGGCGGATTTCATCTGATGGAAGAGGATAAAAGGGCTGTAGAAATCGCAGCGGAAAGATTCAAGGAAATGAATGTCAAAAAAGCCGGCCCGACTCATTGCAGCGGCAAGGAAGCGGAAAGGATTTTTAAAGATAAATACGGAAATGATTTTATTCCGGTAAAGGTAGGACAGACATTGGATGTTTAAAGAAATGTTAAAACAAATCTCAAAAGAGCTGAAAATTCATGCCCCTTTTACCATCTTTGGGGCTATTACAGGGATAGTCGTTATGATATTATTTCAAAGGCTATCCTCAAAAGTGTCTTATAATATCTTTTATACCCTTCATCCGATTCATGTTATCTTAAGCGCCCTTGTTACTACCTCTATGTACGAGTTCCATAGATGTTCCGTAGAGTCCCGTAGATGCAGTATATGGGTTTTACTTATAATAGGTTATGCGGGTTCCGTAGGCATAGCTACTTTAAGCGATTCGGTAATTCCGTATCTGGGAGAGACTTTATTAGGTATGCCCAACAGGGAAATCCATTTAGGTTTTATCGAAAAATGGTGGCTTATTAATCCATTGGCTTTGTTGGGGGTAGCTATAGCTTATTTCAGGCCAAGGACGAAATTTCCTCATGCCGGACATGTCCTATTAAGTACATGGGCGTCACTTTTTCATATTATTATGGCCATGGGACAGGTTTTAAATTGGTTTATTTATGTCATCATATTTTTATTTCTTTTTATTGCAGTCTGGGTACCATGCTGTGTAAGCGATATTGTATTTCCTTTACTTTTCGTTAAGCCAGAAAAAGGAGGATAGCGTTATGGAAATAAGGGTAAACAACGAAAATTTTAAAAAAGAGGTACTGGAATCGGATATTCCGGTTTTGGTGGATTTTTGGGCCCAGTGGTGCATGCCTTGCCATATGGTTGCACCTGTTGTAGAAGAAATAGCCAAGGAATATCAGGGGAAATTAAAGGTATGTAAGTTGAACGTAGATGAAGCTGGTAATACGGCATCCAATTATAATATCATGGGTATACCTACGTTATTGATATTTAAAAACGGAAAAGTGGCCGGAAAAGTTGTCGGCGCGCTTCCCAAGGCTGAACTTGAGAAGACTATTAAGCCCCATCTTTAATTTAGACTTAAGGAGCTATCAAATGGAAGATACTGAAAGAAAACAAAAAGAATTAGAGCAGGAGAAACGCCTTAAAGAAGGAGGTTTAAATGCCGTTTGGTTTTGGAAGAGGTAGAAGAGGTCGCGGAGGAGGTGGCGGCAGAGGATTTCGTGGAGGGAGACAATGGGGGTGGGGTCCAGGCAGATCGCCAGATAATTGTATTTGCCCTAATTGCGGAGCCATTGTGCCTCACAGGTTAGGCCTTCCTTGTTTTCATACAAAATGTCCGAAGTGCGGTTCACAAATGACGCGTCAGTTTTTTTAAATTAACCTCGGGATCGATATGGATGATAAAATCAAGAAATTGAAACAGGGCCAAAGGATAGCTCTTATAGCAACTTTTGTTACGTTATTTCTAGCAGTTGTTAAAGGCGCTGTCGGTTACATATCTAAGTCAGAGATATTAATAGCAGATGCCTTTCACAGCGGAGCAGACCTCTTGGCCATTTTTGCTTCCGGATTCGGATTATGGCTGGCCAGCAAAAAGAAAAGTTCAAAGTTTCCATATGGATTATATAAGGCAGAGACCTTAATCAGCTTCCTAATAGGGTTACTCATAGTATGGGCCGGTATAGGAATATTAAAAGAAGGATATTATAAACTTTTTCATATCGCCAAAATTCAAGAATTCCCCATCTTGCCTCTTATTGTAAGCATATTGTCAATTATAATATCGTATTTCATGGCCAAAAAAGAAAAGACAATAAGTAAAGAAATCTATTCCCAGTCTCTTATGGTCAATGCACAGGAATCATTTTTGGATATCTTTATTTCAATAGTTGTTTTGGGGGGAATATTATTGGCATTTTTGCAGGTCCCGTATATAGAGGGGATTATTATAATTTTAATTTCGTTACTTGTGTTGAAACTAGGTATCCAGAATGCATGGACTTCCTTATTAGTTTTAATGGATGCTAATTTAGATCCTGAGTTACAGTCCGAGATCGAAAATAAAATAAATGAGATATATGGTGTCAAAGGAGAGAGTGAGGTCAAAATTCGTCAGGCAGGCCCGTTTAAGATGGTCGAATGTAAGATTCAGACCTCACCCTCACTCCCTTTATATCGGGCGCATGAGCTTATGGATAAAACAGAAGATTTTATAGCAAAAAGTTATGACAACATAGAATCTGTCTTTATACATGTTGAACCGTCAAAGCAAAATATTATTTCTGCGATCATCCCTGTTAAAAATATAGATGGACTTGATTCAAAGGTCCACGGCCATTTCGGAAGGGCCCCTTATTATATAATCTTACGTCTTCAAGATAAAGATATAGAGATAGAGGATTTTTATTACAACGAATTTCTTGGAGAAAGGAAGCATATAGGCGTAAAGGTTATAAAAGCAGTCATTAAATATAAACTGGACATGTTATTTACAGCCAAGATCGGAGAGTTAGCATTTTATATGCTGAAGGATAATTTCGTTGATATTTATAAAATTAAAGAAGGTTTAAGTGTTAAAGAGACCGTAGAAAGATATAGAAACAAGCAGTTGGAGAAGGTTATTGCTCCGACCCATTCGCTGGAAGATTCTCAGGTGGAAAAATGAACAGTTTTAAGCAAATTGACGAAGCAAGGAAACTGCTGGGCTTAAATGAGACGGCAACGTTGGAAGAGATAAGGAACGCCTATCGTAAATTATCCCTGAAATATCATCCTGACAGATGTCCGAATAAGAAAAAGGAATGCGAAGAGATGTTTAAAAAAATAACCCATGCCAATGATGTGCTTATAGCTTATTGTATGGGCTATAAACATTCTTTTAAAGAAAAGGATGTGAGAAAGAATACAATGGACGAGGAAACTTACGAGCATTTAAAGAGATTCTACGACGGCTGGCTGGTAGATTTGGGTTTATGACCCATTCGATCCTTCGATGAACTCAGGATCGAATCCTGAGCTTGTCGAAGGATTCGACTGTGCTCAGGGTCATCCCGAGTAAGCGAGGAGCGAAGCGACGAGCGCATCGAGGGATGAGCAGTATATTTGATAAGCATTATAAGAAATACGATGCCTGGTATGATACGCATAAATTTGCCTACCTATCTGAACTCAACGCTATCAGGAAGATTTTACCTAAGAGAGGTACGGGATTAGAAATCGGCGTAGGCACAGGAATATTTGCAGCGTCTTTAGGAATTAAATTCGGCATTGATCCTTCGGAGAATATGATTAAACTTGCTGGTCAAAGAGGCATAGATGTAAAATTAGGTATTGGCGAATCTCTTCCAGTTGGAGATAATGTTTTTGATTATATAGCGATTATTATTACTCTATGTTTTGTTATGGATCCGCAAAAGGTTTTAAAGGAATGTAGAAGGGTTTTAAAGAAAAAGGGGAAGATTATCATCGGTATTATTGATAAAGATAGTTTCCTTGGTAAATTTTACCAGAAAAAGAAAAGCGTATTTTACAAACAGGCAAATTTTTTTAGTGTCAGTGAGGTCATGGATTTACTTGAGACCGCAAGATTTAATAAATTTTCCTGTTATCAGACAATATTTCGATTGCCCGAGAAAATGGATTCAATTAATATGCCCCACAGAGGTTTTGGTAAAGGCGGATTTGTAGCAATTAGA
>JAHIRR010000142.1 GCA_018818505.1 Candidatus Omnitrophota bacterium
AATCCAACGCGAATCCTTCGACAAGCTCAGGATTCTTAGTCCCGAGCAAAGTCGAGGGACGAATATTCGCGAATATCAACCTTAAATTCGCGTGTATTCGCGTTGCCGAACGCAGTGAGACATAATTTATTCGCGTGTATTCGCGTTTAAATCCACCACCAGATCCGCTATATCCTTTGCGGCATCAGGATATGCCAGTAGATTTATACGGGCCTTCATGCCGATTATCTTCTCAGGAGCAGCTAAAAAACGCCTTACATGATCCACGACCTGGCCTACTGTATTTGCGCGCACTGCCACGCCATAACCTTCGAGGATCTTGCAGTTTCCCGTCTCCTGGCCAGGTATTGGCTGTATTATTATCATAGGTAATTTTTTTGAAAGCGACTCTGAAACAGTCAGCCCGCCTGACTTTGTTATTATTAAGTCGCTAGCCTCCATGAATTCATCAACATTATTCATATAGCCAAAGGCGCTAATCTTGATCCCTGAACTCGCTCCTATCTTATTTAAATCTTCGAGCAAGCCCTTATTTTTTCCGCATATGACTATTATCTGTAAACCATTCTTTATCCCTGATCCCAGATCAGAAAGAGTATTGACTATTCCTTTTACCGGACCGGTTCCAAATCCGCCGCCCATAATGAGGAGATTAAAACAATTTTCTCTGAGACCCAGTTTTTCTATCATGGCCTTGCGGCCTTTTGAAATACTGAATACAGGATCAGCGGGGATACCGAGGATCTTTACGCGCTCCTCCTCTATCCCCCGTCTCATTAGCCCCCTTTTTGTCTTTTCTATCGCGCCTATAAAATAATCTGACTCTCTGGCCAACCAAAAAGAATGAGGCAAGAAATCCGTAATAACTGTTATAAGCCTGCCGTTAAAAAGATTTTTTTTCTTTAACGCGGAAACTACTTCCGCTGGAAGAAAATGCGTGCAGACTATAACGTCTGGTTTTTTTTCGATCACGAACCTTATAAATCTGGCTGCCTGAAGATCATGAAAAAATCTCCTCACCGGAGCACAAAAGAAATCCGCCAATCTAAAATCAAAGAAATAATACAAAAACCCCCATAAAAAAGGTACTCTATTGATAAGGAATAGATAAACACGCGGGTACGAAAACTTGAAAAAGGCGTTCGTATAGTCCAGCGTATCTACGACCTCGACATGGGCTCCAGAATCCAGCAAGGCCTTTCCTATTGCCTCTGCTGCCTTCTTATGTCCAATTCCCGCATATGCGTGCGCAATTAATATTTTCATACAAGTTAGCTCCCTTCGGTCGCAACCTGTCTCGATACTCGATCCTTGATTCTCGATGCTCGTTATTGCTTTTACGAGTATCTAGTATCCAGTATCGAGGATCGAACATTGAAATTCCATACAATAAATTAAAATAGTGTATAAATAAACGGCGCTACAGCTGATGATTGTGTGAAAAATATCAAAAGCCCGAAGAGCAAAAGCACTACCACTATCGGGATCATCCACCACAATTTTCTCTCCCACAAAAACTTAAAAAGCTCTCCTATTATCCTCGCTCTTGCTTTAATATCCATTCAACTGCCTCCCTCAAGTCTTTTTTTATGAGATCAGGTTTGAGCGCCCAATTTTTAACATCATCTGGATCTTCCTTGCCTGTCAATAAAAGTATAGTCTTGCACCCCATGCCATTGCCAGCGCCTACATCAAAGTGTGAGTCGCCTATAAAATATGTATTTTTAAAATCTATATCAAGCCCCTCTGTAGCTTTCTTTATCATGCCAATCTTTGGCTTTCTGCATTCGCAGCCCGCATCAGGCTTATGTGTACAATAACTAACAGACCTTATCTTCCCGCCCTGCTTTTTGATCTCGCTCAGCATATTTTTTGTGATATCATCGAGTGAAGCCTGAGAATAGATCCCCCTGCCTACGCCTGCCTGGTTGGATATAACAAAGATCTCGTAGCCTTTTTCATTCAGCTTTTTTATGGCCTCGATAGAACCTGGCCAAAACTCAAACTCCTTCCATGACTTTATATAATCACCGCCGCCAGGGTCTCTATTTATCACACCATCTCTGTCTAAAAATATTGCCTTCATAGTCCTCCTATGCCCTAAAGTAGACAAATCAGTCACTGTCTGTTTTGTCTACTTTTCGAAATGGGTTAAATAAAGTATTTCGTGTTGGCGCCGACCCATTCGATCAGCTTTTCCAGGCCCTTCTCAGGTGTAGTCTTTGGTTTCCAGGTGAGTGACTTTGAGACCTTGCCAATGTCAGAGATGTATACCTTCTGGTCGCTTGGCCGCCATTCCTTGTGCTCCACTTTCCTGAACTTAATGCCTGTTTTATTTTCTATCAATGCTATAAACTCCAGGAGTGACGTAGTATTCCTTGGCCCTCCGCCTATATTAAATACATCATGCCCTGTCTCGCCCTGTATGAACTTATCATAGGCCTCTACTAAATCATCCACATACAGTAAATCCCTTACTTGTTTACCGTCGCCATAAACAATGATGGGCTGGCCTGTCAGATTCGCTATGACAAACCAAGCCACCCAGCCTTGATCCTCAAAACCAAACTGCCTTGTGCCATAGATACACGACATGCGAAACACTGCTGTCTTCATGCCGTAAATATGCCCATATTCCTGCGTATAGATATCGCCTGTATATTTCGAAGCGCCATAAGGCGTATGACCAGTCAAATCTACAGACAATGTTTCAGGAACGCCTTTTTTAGTTTTATACCTATATCTTGTCTC
>JAHIRR010000143.1 GCA_018818505.1 Candidatus Omnitrophota bacterium
ATAGGTGTACAGAACAATAGATTTGATATAGCAAGTTCGTACGAACCTGGAGATTGCATAGAATGCGGCGCATGTGGTTATGTGTGCCCATCAAAGATACCTCTTATGCAGCTCATAAAACTGGCGAAAAAGAGATGAAGAGTGTTTTGAGGTTTGTGATAGTGCTGTTCTTGGTAAACCTGGTGGCAGCGTCTATTTTAGCTGGGGTGTATAGGCTTACAAAACCAAGGATAGAGGCTCAGGAGGCATTAATCAGAGAAGAGGCTCTGAAAGAAGTCATGCCTGAGTCAGTAGGCGATAGAATTGAGGCTGTTAGTGAAGAATACTGGAAGGTGTATAAAGGTTCAAGTAGCAGGGAGAGAGGGCATATATTTATTGCAAAAAAATACGGCTATTCAAGTGTTATTGAGACAATGGTGGGCATGAAAACAGACGGCACTATAACAGGCGTAGCTATATTAAATCAAAACGAGACACCTGGCCTGGGAGCAAAGATAGTAGAGATAGTATCTGATAAGACTATTATTAAGGCGATCAAGGGTATTTTTTCAAAAGAAAAAGGGCCTGAAAAAGATCTATCACCCTATTTTACAGAGCAGTTTAAAGAGCGCAGCGTAAAATCAATAGATATTTCAAACATTGATGCTATAACAGGCGCGACCATATCCAGCAAAGCTGTGGTTGATTCGATAAAGTCAAAGGGATCGGAGATATTAAATGCCAGATAAGAATCTTACAGTATCACCAGCCCCGCATATTCAATCTACGCAGACCACGCAGAAGATAATGTATATTGTGGCACTGTCGCTTTTACCAGCTGGTATTGCAGGCATATATATATTTGGCCTGTGCAGTCTAAAGGTAATAGTTCTTTCTATGCTCTCATGTGTTGTCAGCGAGGCCGTATTTTTGAGATTTAGAAAAAAAGACCCAAAGGCTGTCTTAGATGGCAGCGCTTTATTAACAGGATTACTTCTGGCATATAATCTTCCGCCAGACACCCCGTTCTGGATACCTATAATAGGAGGGATAGTCAGTATTGTTATAGGAAAACAGATATTCGGCGGGCTCGGGCATAATATATTTAATCCTGCTCTTGTAGGGAGGGTATTTTTGCAGATTTCCTGGCCGGTTTACATGACTACATGGAAAAATCCTCGATGGGCAGTGGATGCTGTCTCAACTGCTACGCCGCTTGCCAGGGAGGGCGCGCGTTCGTTTAGTTACATGGATCTTTTCCTGGGTAATCATGGCGGCTGTATCGGAGAAGTATGCATATTAGCGCTGCTTATAGGCGCGGCAATTTTGCTTTTTACCAAGATTATCTCTTTTCATGTGCCCGGAAGCTACATAGGGACTGTTTTGGTCCTGAGTTTGATCTTTAAAGAAAATTTTATGTTTCATTTATTAGCGGGCGGATTGGTTTTAGGCGCGTTCTTTATGGCAACGGATTATGTGACATGCCCTCTCACAAAAAAAGGTAAGATCATATTCGGAATCGGGTGTGGAGTATTGACTGTTTTGATCAGGCTCAAGGGCGGTTATCCGGAGGGTGTTTCATATGCAATACTTTTCATGAACGCCGTGGTGCCGATAATAGATAGATATACAAAGACGAGAAAGTATGGATTTGTAAAAAAATGAAGAAACTATTTCAAGAATTCTCAAAAGGTATTTTTATAGAAAATCCGACATTTAGACTCGCTCTGGGGCTGTGTCCCACGCTTGCTGTATCGACTAGCGTGGTAAATGGTTTTGGCATGGGTGTGGCAGCGACATTTGTATTGTTGGGATCAAATATAATCGTCGCTAGCATTAGAAATTTTATACCCACCAAGATAAGAATCCCTTGTTTCATTGTTATAATAGCGACATTCGTGACCATAGTCGAGCTTACAATGAAGGCGTATTTTCCAACACTCTCAAAGTCTCTTGGAATATTTGTGCCGCTTATAGTGGTGAATTGCATTGTCCTGGGAAGGGCAGAGGCATTTGCTTCAAGGCATGGCGTTTTTAAGTCGATCCTGGACGGCCTGGGCATGGGCGCTGGTTTTACATTGGCGCTTGTTCTTATATCAGCGATAAGAGAGGCATTGGGCAATGGCACTGTGCTGGGCCTTACGATTGTAAAAGGATTTGATCCAGCGCTTTTATTCATACTCGCG
>JAHIRR010000144.1 GCA_018818505.1 Candidatus Omnitrophota bacterium
GCATCCAGCTTTGCGCCGCCGCTTATAAAAAAGCGAAGGCTTTTTCCAAATGCATTTTTGACCTTAGGTAAAAGCACTTTTGTAAGGCCAAGCGCGATTATAGATTTTACAAATAGCCCTTTAAGGCCTTCTATGCTATTAAGCTTTTTCATCATGCGAGAATGCATCATGTGATAGATCTGCGGCACGCCTATAAATATGGTTGTGCCTGTTGCCTTTATGTATTCGCCTAATTTCTCTGGCCAGTCACCTGGCACGTACACGATCTTTGAACCTGAAAAAATAGGCGTGATAAGCGTAGTCATCAGAGAATAGGAATGGTAAAGCGGAAGAATTGATAATATTATATCTCTGGGCGAAAAGATCTTCATTTTTCTCAAGGAATTAAAATTCGAGCATAGATTTTTGTGTGTAAGCATTACGCCTTTTGGAAGGTCTGTGGTGCCAGAGGTATAAAGCAGCACCATCAGGTCATCTGGCTCTACTGTAGCTTTTGTAAATCCCTGCGAAGGGTCTAGTTCTTTTATTTTATCAATTGTAAGAAGGGTCTTTGCGCCAGAATCAGACATGATGTTTGCTACATCTTTCTCTGTCATCTTTAGATCAAGTGGAACCGCGACTGCACCTATATAAGCCAATGCAAAAAATACTGTTGCAAACTCTGGCCCATTATCAAGAATTATCGCGACCCTGTCGCCCTTCTCAATGCCTAAAGATGATATGTAATATGCGGTATTTTTTACTTTTTCAGTAAGCTGGCTATAAGTCAGTGACGTTGAACCAGACACAATAGCAATCTTATCCTTAAACTGCTCTACTGCCCTAAAGAAATTTTCACTCAAGCTATAGACAGGTTCAATATTATTCATGGATTTTATTATACCAAATAAGATAGTTGAGTTACAGTAAATCTTGTTATCTGTGAGGGTGGGGGTAAGGGTGTCCTGTGAGTGGGAGGATCCACACCGGGCGGAGGGGTCCACTCACAGGACACCCTTACCCCCACAATATTCCTTTACTACTACCACCTTAAAACTAAACCGCCACCTATGTACTTTTCCTTGTCCTTAAGAAAGGATTCGAGATAGGCAAAACCTTTTTGATCAAGGATATTCTTCGTAAATTTCAATGTTGTTTTTCTGCGGGGTGAAAATTCTAAGATAAGGTCTTTAGCTTTGTTCAATTTAAGCTTGCCTGTAAAAATAAGCTTTCTTGTTATTCTTTTTCTCTTTGAAAGCTCTATAGCAATATCAAATCTCGTATAAATCTTTTTGCGTTTAGGCACTACCTGACCAAGAGATGTCCTAAAATCGAATCCAGAATCAAGCCTCTTGTCTAAAACATATCCAAGTCTATGCTTATCCTTTATCTCCCATTTGCCTTTTAACGTAACAGTCTCTGGCTGTCTGCCATATCTATAAACTATCTCATTGTTCTTGTTTATCTGCCATGCATTTGACAATGTCAGACTATCCTTACTCCTCTCTATTCCAAAACAAAGTCTATTATTCTTATCTGCCTGCCATTTACCATGCAGCTTCATTGTATAAATACGCCTCTTACCCTTAGAAGGATCCCGCGACTGGACCAAAAACATGATCTCATTCTCTCCAGCATCCATGAGTTTCGTCTTTAATCTAATTTGATTGCCCTCACACTGATTACTCCACTTATCTAACGTATAAACAAGATTATGCTTTTTATCCAGGGAATATTTTCCGGAAAATTTTATCTTTTGAGGGGTGTCTGACTTGGAAGACTTAAAAACTTCGTAATAAAGTTTATTTTTCCCATCTGTCTTAAATTGCCCTTCGGCGACACTGCGAAACCTCTTTAAATTAGACTTCTTAGGCGGGCTCTTAATAATAAGCCTATTATGTGTATCGACTTCGTAGTAAACCTTTGATTTCATATTTGCGAAGCTACTATACCGCCAAGTACGGCTGTGTCTTCCGTTGAGAGAATAGCCTTGATGTTTTCATTGAACAACATATTGCAATCTGCGTCAAACTCATCATCTTTTGCCCAGACTTTAACCTGGACTTTTATCTTAGGAAAGACCTGGATAGATATGTCTTTAGAGCTGTTTTCATATTTTCTCAGGATCGGCTCTATCGCCCTTTTACGAAATGCTGAAAAATATTCTTTACCACCTTCTAAATCTTTAAATGAGATCCATTTGTCATTATCTATATTTGAAACCTTGTGTTCATTCGCAAGATAATGAAGGATAAGGATCTTATAATATTCCTTTGCCTCAACATTGCAGGACAGCGAAAGGACTGATTTTTTAAAAAAATCTATTTCGTATTCGTCATTCAGGAATCTTATGTTTTTCTTCTCAGATCCTTGAAGTGCTTCCCATGACTTCTCTAAGGCAACCTTATAACCCATTAGTAAATCACCTTTACCAGGCACAGGCCTTTTGCAGGGGCTGTTTGACCTGCTGAGGCGCGGTGCCTCTTTTTCAAGATCTCTTTTACTGCCTCTGGCCTGGTCTTGCCTCGGCCCACATCTATTAAAGTGCCCACAATATTACGGACCATGTTATATAGAAACCCGTTTGCCTGGATATATATCTCTATTAAAGGCGATTTAGCTGTGATGTTGAGCCTTGTAATTTTCCTTACAGAATCTTTTTCTTTCTTATCGCTTGCTTGGAACGATTTAAAATCCTTTTTTCCTATTAGGTAGCTAGCTCCCCTTCGCATTGCTTTTAGATCCAGATCATAAGAAACTAACGCTGCGTGTCTATTAATTAAAGGCGAGCGGACTTTTCTATTGATGATTGTGTATTTGTAAAGTTTTTCCTTTGCGTCGAATCTGGAATGAAAAGATATTTTTACATCATCAACTGAAAGTATCGCAATGTCTTTTGGGAGATACCTGTTTAAGCCTTTTTTGATATTGCGTAGCGGGAGGTTCGAATCTGTCCTAAAATTCGCTGTCTGGGCCTGCGCATGCACGCCTGAATCCGTGCGGCCAGCTCCTATTAGCGTAATGTTTTCCCCGAACAATTTTTTTGCAGCTATTTCAATTTCTTCCTGAATCGTTTTTAATCTTTTCGCCTTGAGCCTCTGTGTCTGCCA
>JAHIRR010000145.1 GCA_018818505.1 Candidatus Omnitrophota bacterium
CTTGAGCGTGGCAGCCAGCTTATCCTCCAAAAGCACCCTCTTCATGTATTCCCTTTCCTTGCCTATAAATGCAAATACAGCAAGGGCTGCTGAAGCAATACTTACGACTACTAATAACGCCAAGACGATCTTAAATGTTTTTGACATAATATCCCCTTTTTGTGAAAAGTATATCCTTAAATAACTGAATTGTCAAGGATTATGACGAATGATTAGAGAGGCGGCGCCGCGCATGAGACGTGGCGCCGCCTGACACTACTACTTACGTTCGTATTCCGATAAGACAAGATCGTTCAATAATCCCCTGAACTCCTTTGTAGTCGGAAAAGCAACGTCATGCCATTTGCCCTCTTTGTCCTGCCTTCGCGGCATGCTCACGAACAAGCCATTCTTGCCTTCCACCACCTTGAGGCCCCTTACAATAAATACATTTGCGAACAAGAGATCCGCAAAGGCCTTAAGGTTTGATTCTCCGCTGAGCCTGTGCAGGTTCAGCACCTGGATACCATTATCCGGCTTTACCATATCTATCACCTCCTGTTATATTAGACACGGGAGGCGGGCGATTTTCTTTCAACTTTTTTTTGAACCTGCTGCATTCCTTTAAATATCATGATAGTGCGCTTTGCGGCCTCGCCTTCCATCGCCCACTTAAATCCCAGGATCAGCGACGCTGCCAGAAACTGCAAAAAGTACTTTTTGAACACAAACGAAAGCGCGAGCATAATAATTGTGCCAAAGAGCCATTTTAATTCAGAACGCGATTTCTTCTGTCTGAGGCCAAGCGTTTTCCTTATCCTCTCCTTCAATGCTCCCGGGCATTTCTGCGAACTGGATCCAGCCTCATAAGCAAGCGTTAAAAGATCAAGGCACTTCCCGCAGTTAGCTGCATGCGCCTCTATCTTCTCCCGCTCAGCGCCTGAAATAGCGCTATCCAGATATGATGACAGCTCCTTTTCATTAGGACATTTCATTTGCATCACCTTCCTCTATTATATATGACACATTAAACCCCTCATTTTCTTTCAAATTTTTTTCAAGCGCCTCTTCAAAATAGGCTTTTTCCTGGCAATAATGGTGGAGACCGTATTTATAGGTATCTTCATAAACCCTGCTATCTCCTTATGCGTCCTCCCGTGTATTATGCTGGATTTCATAACGATCTTCTCTTTGGCGCCAAAATCCTTCATTGCCCCGTCTAACTCATCCGCCAAAAGCGTACTGCTGTCCTGCTCTGCCTTTATATTATCCATCCTGTAAAATTCGTTTTCAGGAAGAAGTTTTTCCTTCTTCTGCCTCACATAATTAAGCGCCCTATTTTGAGTAACTATGCTGAGCCATGCGTTTATCTTCTTTCTATCTGCTACATCCCTGAGCCTATCCTTCTCCCATAGCTCAAGAAAAATCCCTTGCACAATATCCTCTATATCATGCTGGCCAAATGCAATGCCGCTTCTCTTCAGCTTCTCCCTTGCCGAATAATACAAAAGGCCTGAGAATCGTTCGATGAACTCTCCCCATGCCTTTTCTTCGCGCCTGATACAACGCTCGATCAATCTCTGGGTATCTCCAAGCATACCCAGATACTATCACGCGCTCACCCAAACCTCCATAGCCCCCTAGTCATGTTAACTTGACTACTAAAAAAGCCGAGGCTGGACCTCGGCTTTTTTAGGCAGTCTTTATCCCCTGAAAAACAAAATCCTCATACTCCTTAAAATCTTCAAAGTAGTCGCTGTGAAATTTATTATTAAGAAGATGCGGGAAATTTTTCTTACCTATATAATCTTGAAAGCTAGACCATTTATAATTTCTCAAAAATTCTTTTGCTCGATCTAAATCTCTTACGCCTTCCTCTCTAAACTCTGGTTCTATAAGCTTAAGCGGGTTAAGATGAATATATCGAGATATCTCCTTAAGATAACTATCACTATCTATATGAATTGCTTTAAAACTACTTTCAAACAATACACCTTTCCTTTCATGTTTTTTATTAAAGTACATTGCATACCCTGTTCCTAATTTCTGCATAAATTTTACAATTCCTCCATCAACCAGCTGCTCCAGTGTAATATGAAAATGGTTCTTTACGAGAGAATTGTACAGGATGTTAACTAAAAAAGCCGAGGCTGGACCTCGGCTTTTTTTGTTTTCTCGACATCTTGTTCTTTCAATCTTGTTGAATTTATGCATCGAGAAGGTAAACCTAGAACAATCGGAATCATTGCTAAAAAGAGATCTTTTGTCCGCTCCTCGATTATAAATATGGTAAATCTCGCCTGTTACAAACTCCGGTTTTTTCATGAAAATCACCCCCTTCTACTATATTAGACACATGGGAAGGCGATTTTCTTTCAAAAAAATAAAAAAAGCCGAGGTCCAGCCTCGGCAATAAAAAAAGCCGAGGCTGGACCTCGGCTTTTTTTCCTGTTTTGTCTATTTTTCGGTTATTGTTGGGCTGGTGGTGTTACTAGGCCCAGTTCGCGGATTTCCTTCTTCTCTCTATTCAAATCGTACATCTTGTTCGGGTCCATTTTGAAACCGAACTTATCATTCATCTGGCGATCTATCTCTGTGAGATTGCTCTGCTCCATTGTAAAATATGCCTGCAATACTCCCATTCTCCCAAAAGTCGCCTGCTTCGAAACATATAATTGCTCAAACTCTGTCATCTGCTCATCGCTTTTGAAAGCGCATACTACTTTTCCTTCTGGCGCATCTGCCACTTCTTCCTGCGCCTCAACCTCAGCATCATTCTTCTTGCCCCATGCAGCAAAAGCCGCACTGTCACAAATAAGGACAAGCCCCGCGACAAACATAACCAACATCAATACTGCCACGATCTTTCTCACTGCCACACCTCCTTTGGTTTATCTCTGCGAATTTGAGATTGCTTCGCTTCGTCCCGCACTTTGCTTGCAAAGTGCGGGGCTTCGCTCGCAATGACAAGGTAAACGTGTCATTGCGAGCCCCGTTCCAAATCTTTGATTTGGAACGGGACGAAGCAATCTCTTATTGTCATCTCCCGAAGAACCAGCCGCGCTTCTTTTTCTTCTTTTTAGGTATCGATTCTGGCGCTGGCTCTGCCTTTTCCTCTGGCTCCTTCTTTATCTCTGGTTCTGGCTCAGGCTCTGGCTTAGACTCAGGCGCTGGTTCTATCTTAACTGCTTTTACTTCCTCTATTGTAACCTTATCAGCAATATTTGCAAGTCTTTCTTGCGCCTGGCTCCTGTTCCAGTCATCCTGCGCCTGCGCAACAATGCCATCCAGCACCTTCTTTGCCTCGTCATACCTCTCCCGCACAACCAAAAGATCTGCCACGCGCATAGAATGCCAGAGATTATGCTGCTCTAAAACCTGCGCCCTCCTATACTGCTCGATCGCCTCATCCCATCTGCGCCAGTCGCTCAATCTATCCGCAAATCTTGTAACTATCATGGCATCACCTGGCAATATCTTCAATGCCTTTTTATAAAAAGCAATTGTCTTGTCAATATTTCCTAGCCGCTCATAATCATCAAGGATAGCGCTTACAACTCCACCAATAACAGCAGGATCTTTATCTATAAAATTCCCGATCTCCTGCAGAATCGCATCCTTATCTTCCTGACTCGCTGCAAAAACTCCTGCTGGCGCCACCAGCAAAACAACCAAAATCACACATATCTGCCTAAACATACAACCTCCTTCTTCTTTTAATATAGTTTACTGCTCTTATGGGAAATGTCAATCGAAAAGTAGACAAAACAGTCACTGACTGTTTTGTCTACTTTTCGATAAGGGGTTAGGGAGTTTTGGGACCGGACTCAACTAGGGTGCCGTCGTCGTCAAAGAACTTGCCTCCGCGCAGGAGGCGCTCGGTTTGAACATGCCAATATGGCCCGTAGTGCTGGGTACCTTCATCTGCTGGCTCATTATTATCATTGTAAGAAAGGACATGCAGATACAAGGTTTTACTATTCGCAGATGTATATGTGACATCGGGCATATTAATATCACCTGATGACCATGTAGCGCCTCCAGAAGCTGAAGTGCTGGCGCTTCTATCCCAGACATATTTAAAATAGCCTATATAGTCGTTATCTAAATTTGTAGATGAAAACTGAAACGTATCGCTGTCACCCTGATACCACGTGCTCGTTGTGCGGCTATTGGCCTCTGTTACATCTGCGTCAGATGTCTTGGTCCAGATAGTTATGTCACTCGTAGCTGTATTGCCCACATTGTCCCGTATCCAGCACCTGAAGCTATAGGGTTTATTCGGAGTCAGGCTCGCCGCATTATAATTACCTGTAACAGCATATCCATCACCGCCAGTATCAGTAATAAGTGTTGCGCCTGTATCAGTATAACTTGCATTCTGCACATACTTAATACTATAACAATCAGACGGCAAGCCGCTTTGAGCATCACTGCCGCCTGAGGCATTTACAGTAATCTGCGTAGAAGTTTTACTGGATAAACTTATATCAGGCGGCTCAGGCGGGGGTTGATCGTCTTCGATTGTAAAGGCTGCGGTATTGCTATTGCCATTGGTGCCGGTATATATGGCCAGGTCGTAGATTGTAACGGTTTTCTCGCCTGGTTCAACAGCTCCAGCCACCCAGCTATACGTCTCATATTCATTGCTCGCAGTATAATCTCCGCCCATGGAAATATCATCTCCGCCTCCTGTCCATCCAGTGCCAAGAGAAGGATGGGTCATTTTTCTTAAAGCTGCCCCACTGGTATTATCACTGGCATCGCAATGCACAGTAAAACTGCCAGAATAGTTGGAGTTGTACCATATATGCGTAGCTGTATTATCCCACTGATACTGGGAATTTGTGCCTTCGCTTATATCAGTAACAGTAACCGTAGGGTTAGTAGCATCGTATTTAAGGGTAAATCTCGTATAAGGGCCATATGAATTACCGGCATTGTCATATGTAGTAATCCTCAAATAATTTGTGCTGGGGCTTACAACTGGGGCTGGGCTAATAGATGGCCCTGCATTAAAATTATCAGGATCGTGGCCTGACTCCGTCCCAAAATACCAATCATAATCACTTGTATTGATGCCTGACAATGCATCGCTTCCAGTGGAGCTTCCGTCTGTCCCGTCCCATTTAAAACCAAGCTCAGTGTATACGGTATTCTGCCATTCGTCATCATAGTCATGCACAAGATCGTTAGTGCACTTCACTGTTGGACCTGCGCTCGGCGCAGTCGCGTCCACCTTAAACGCTATAGCGCCTGAATTAGCTGTTACCCAGCCGCTCTCAGCGTTGTCGTTATCCGTGGACATGACCTTCCAATAGTAAGAACCATCCGATAAGGTTACTCCAACTCCGACGTTGCCGTTGTAAATTCCGCCGCCAACTGCCTGGCCCACTGTAAAGCTCGCCGCGCCCTGCGCCAAAAAGTCTGAAGTATAATCTACAACTAAACTGGAAAAATCTGATGTATCATCCACCTGGACCCTATATTTTAAAGTATCTCCTGCATTCGAATCAGATTGGCTAAAGCTCAATGTCGGAGTGTTATCATTAGTCCATGCGCCTGAAGCAGGAGATAGACTGCTTGGGTTATCTGGATCATGATTTGACTTCCACGTCACTGTCCAATCGCTCAATATAGGTGTGGCAGCGGCGCCATACGTAAATGTGGCCTTGAGTCGAATACGATTATATGTCGTGGTATTCAGGCTAGAAATATCTACAGGAGAAGCGCCAAAGCCAGCAGATAAATTATTCGCTAAAGCAGCATCAGGTATCAGCGCCCATGTAGTGCCAGCGCCATCTCCATCAGTATCATATTCTACCTGATAGTTAATACTGCCGTTTGTCTCATCATCAATCCACGAAACCTCATCCCATGCAAACACCTCTGCATCTGCCGCCACGCCATCGTCATAGTCTATGGCCTGCGACGTCAATGTGCAATCGCCCACAAAAACCGTAATCTCTGTGGCAGACGCGCTTCTCCCAGCCAAATCATATGCCCATA
>JAHIRR010000146.1 GCA_018818505.1 Candidatus Omnitrophota bacterium
CAGGAAAAAACTCCACTGTGTGCAAAAACTTCTTATTATCCTTTACCTTTAATGCATCCGTTACAGACTTATAGCTCATATGGACATCAAAAACATTTGCCTCTCTTCCAATCTTCCGAGGACTGTGTGAATCAGAATTTGAAATAAGATTAAATCGATCGAGTTTACTCCATCTCCAGTTCATCCCAGGATCTGACGATAAACCAGTTTCAAGCGCATAGATATCCTTGGCGTATTCTTCAAAACATTCTTCTATTGAATCAAATCCGGATTTTGAGCCAAACAGACTAAACCATGGCGTCCATATATGTCCAGGCACAAGAAGCACGTCTTTACTGACTCCGAAAACAACCTCTGCAAGCTCCTTTGCGTCTATCCCGATAATAGGCCTGCCGTCACTGGACAGGTTCCCATAGCCGGAGAGCGCCTCATTTATTTTATCTACTACGGTAAAACTCGGCGCAAAAATAAGATTATGGATCTTGCGCACCCTGTCATTTTTAGAATATATGCTCGATATCTCCGCGGTGAGTATAAAATTCACGCCATTATACTCAAAAAAACCATTGCCTGAATCCTTTAGATGCTTTTTTAGCTCTTCAAGCCAGAGATGATGTGTAAAATCCCCTGTACCTAAAAGAGATATGCCTTTGTACTTTGCCGTCTCAGAAAGCGTCTTTACTTCCATCTGTGGGCTCGTGGCACGGCTATATTTAGAATGTATGTGAAAATCAGCTACGAATTTCATATTATCTTTCCCTTGCAAATCGTGTATTCAACCATGCCTTTTAATTTTCTTTCTAAAAACGCGGAATTCTTGGACCTGGATACAAAATCTTTCTTCTTAACCACCCATTCCTTCTCTGGAGAAACTACTATCACATCTGCTATAGTTCCAGCGCTCAATGTGCCCTTATCTATACGCAAGATCTTTGAAGGATTACCAGACATCTTCTTGACTAAATCGCTCCAGCTAAGTAGTCCAGTGTGGACTAGCTCTGTTATTGCCACTGCGAGCTCTGTCTCTAACCCTATACTACCCAACGCTGCATATTCAAACTCAATATCCTTTTCATTTTCTGTATGAGGCGCGTGATCAGAAGCGATCGCATCTATGGTACCATCTTTTAAGCCTTGTTTTATCGCGCTAACATCGTCCTTGGCCCTTAAAGGAGGATTGATTTTCATGTTTGTATTGTAATCTATAAGCTCATCTTCGCTTAGGCTAAAATAATGAGGCGCAGTGTCCGCGGTGACATTTATACCTTTTTTCTTTGCCTTTCTTATTATCTCTACTGACTCCTTACAGCTTACATGCGCAATGTGAACTGCCGCACCTGCTTTCTCTGCCAATTTAATATCCCGCTCTACCCTTTTATACTCTGATTCATTCGATATCCCCCGCATGCCTAGCCTTGTGGCAATAAAACCGCGATTGACCATGCCTCTGCCTGAAAGCGACTTATCCTCACAGTGACACACCATAAGTATCTTTTCTTTTTTTGAATCCTTAAGCGCCTTGAGCATTAATTCACTATCGTCTACAGATGAGCCATCATCTGAAATAGCAATGGCGCCTTGCTTTTTTAGCGCAGCTATGTCACACAGCTTCTTGCCATTCCGGCCCATTGTAATCGCGCCGGCAATAAGCACATTAACACTCGCGGTTTTCTTTATTATATCCTTTAAGAGCTCCGCATTCTTTGCAGAGTCAATTGCAGGAGTAGTATTAGGCATTGTGAGGATAGTTGTCACGCCTCCTTTAGCCGCAGCCTTTGTTCCGCTGGCAACAGTCTCTTTGTCCTCCCTGCCAGGCTCCCTTAAATGCACGTGCATGTCAACTATGCCTGGCATAACTATTTTTCCATTAGCATCAATTGTTCTTTCCGCGTCTACCTTTATAGTATCAGCTACTTTGGATATCCTGTTTCCATCTATAAGAATATCCATTACCTTTTCTATTTTGTTGACAGGGTCTATTACGAGGCCGCCCTTAATCAGTATTTTCATTGCTTTTCTTCTCTTTTGCCTGTGAAAGCCAATATAATACTGCCATCCTCACTGCTATGCCATTTGTAACCTGTTCTAAAATAACAGAATTAACTCCATCTGCCACGTCGCTTGATATCTCTATACCCCTGTTTATTGGGCCAGGGTGCATTACAATAATATCCTTTTTGGCCTTCTTCAGCCTTTCCTCTGTTATGCCGAATTTTTTAAAATATTCTATCTGCTTCGGAAATGCGCCTTCTTCATCGCGCTCAAACTGCATCCTCAATACATTAACTGCATCTGCATCAGAAAGCGCATCCTCGATATCATTGCTAACGCCAACGCCCATCTTCTCTATGCCAGGCGGGATCAATATCTTGGGCGCGCACACTGTAACCTTTGCGCCAAGTTTAGTAAGGCCCCAGATGTTCGAGCGAGCCACGCGCGAATGCGCAATGTCCCCGACTATGCTGACCTTTAGGCCTTCTATGCGGCCTGATTTCTTTTTCAAGGTAAAAATATCCAAAAGACCCTGCGTAGGGTGCTCGTGCCAGCCATCTCCCGCATTAACAACGCTGATATTCACATGTTTCGCTAGCATGGCTGCCGCGCCTGAGCAATTATGCCTCACCACAATAATATCTGCCTTTAGTGCTTCTATGTTTTTACCAGTGTCGTTCAGCGTCTCGCCTTTTTTCACGCTCGATGCCTCAGTAGCAATATTTATTACGTCAGCTGAGAGTCTTTTGGCCGCGATCTCAAAAGACACC
>JAHIRR010000147.1 GCA_018818505.1 Candidatus Omnitrophota bacterium
CGGCTCATTTTCTTTAATGCCAGGATAGAATGCCGGCTCCTGGAATACCACATATATGCAAAAATCCGATAATATCCTTATAACAGGCATAACATCCATTCACGGATGGCCCATCTTCTCCGCGTTTAGGGAAAAATACGGAGAACGTGTCTATGGCGTCGCCCCCGGCATTAAGCTCCCTTTTTTCAAAAATGACAAAAAGGTATTTTTTTGCACCATGGATAATTTTTTTAAGATGAAAAAGATCTTTGATAAGGTCAAGCCTGAAGCAGTTGTGCACGCGGCAGGGGTCTGTGATCTTGACAGGTGCGAAGACGCGCCTGATTTTACTTATCAAGTGAATGTCCTGGGCACCCGCAACATAGTCAGCCTGTCAAAAGAGAGCTACCTGTTATACATCAGTACAGATCTGGTCTTTTCGGGAAATGACCCTCTTGGTCGCGATTATTCAGAGTCGTCGCTGTGCGACCCTGTCAGCGTGGTCGGCAAAACCTTCCTAGAAGCAGAGAACGAGGTCCTGCAGCACAAGATGAGCGGAGTAATACGCCTTGGCCTACCAATAGGACCTTCGATTTCAGGGACCAAGGGAGCTATAGATTTTATTGCAAAAAGGCTCCGTAAAAAACAAAAAATGACGCTTTTCCATGATGAAATAAGATCTTTGATCACAACCAAAGATGTGGCTAAGGCAACCATGCATTTTTTTGATAAAAAAGGGGAGGGCATATTCCATTGTGGCGGGCCACAAGAATATAGCCTGTACGATATTGGGGCATATCTTGTCCAGGAGCGCGGATATCAAGAGGAGTTCCTGATCCGTTCCTCCCGTTTTGACGAAAAGAACGGCCCACCGCGTATCGGCAGGGCAGTGCTTGATTCCAGGAAATTCTATAAATTCACAGGCTTCACCCCCTCAAACGCCCTGGCCATAAGGGACGGTTCCGATTCCCCCTTTACTTACGCCAATTAAAGAGCTATCATATATAATATACATGAGGGAAGGAGGGTTAAAATTATGCCCAAGCTAAATAAAGCTGAGTTAAGAGAAATTGCTTCATTAAGACAAGAGACTATAGAAATGTTAGAGAGGGTTCAGGTAATGTTCCGCACCAACTTCGATGGCTTAATGAAGAATGATATCAATATCTTAGATCAAGTGCTTAAGGATGAAACAAAAGTTAATAAGATCTATAATGACTTGACTACCTCAGCGATAGAGATTTCCAAAAAAAAGTTATCAGAGGCCGCTAAAAAGATAATTGTAGATCTGGTAAACATTATCTGTGCAATTGAGAGAATGGGGGATCTGTGTATAAGCATAGTAGAACGAATTGAGTATAAAATCCAAGAGAAGTTACTATTTAGTGATGTGGCGGTGCAAGAATACAAGGAGTTATGTAATAACATAGACAAGATTTTATCAAATACTATTGAGGCAATGAAAACCAATGACAGGAAGCTCGCCAAAAAGGTTTTAAAGGATAAAGCACCCCTTCATACATTGATAGAAAAAAGTCGAGCCAATCATATAGATAGATCAGCAAAAGGAATTTGTGATGAATGGGCAAAAATTCGGTATCTTGATATGTTGGATTTTATTAAAGAGATTGTAGATCATTGCATGAAAACAGTAGATAAACTAGTGGGGAAATAGTGGTTAAGTTTGTCTGCTTATTCCCAGTGCCCGCTATCTTCGACCTGGTATCTGATGTGGTGGCCCTCGACGATTATATTTCCGTATTCCTCTATGACGGATGGATAAGATCAGGTCAAAAAAAGGCAGCTGGCGCAGGGATAAGAAGAAAGAGAACCATCATAAAGGAAAATTTTAAGAACTCTTAAAATTTTCCTAGCCCACCCTATACATCCTGCTGAAACATGGTATACTACTGCTGATAGCTATATGAAAAAGGTATATATTTTTATTTTTATAATTTTATTTCTCTCTAATGGCGCGGTGTATTCGCAGGACGCGCTCACATGGGAAGACTGCGTGCAGGAGGCAAAGAAAAATAATCCTGATCTGATCTCTGCTTCTGAAAAGGTCAGGCAGACAAGGATGGATAAGATCATTGATATAAGCGCTGCGCTTCCTGACATCAGCGCCTCTCTATCAGGCAAAAGCGCAAAAGCAGCGAGCACCGGCGCCACCACTGACACCTATGCGTACAGTGTTTCTGGTGAACAGCTTATCTTTGACGGATTCAAGACATTACATGATATATCCAGCTCATCCAAAACCCTTAAAGCGCAGGAATATACTTACGCTGTCACTTCTTCAAATATACGGCTGGATCTTAGGGGCGCCTTTGTAGATCTTTTAAAGGCGCAGGAGCTCACTTCTCTTACAAAAGAAATCGCCGAACGCAGAAAACAGAACCTTGAACTGGTAAAATTGCGATACGAGGCAGGAAGGGAGCACAAGGGCTCGCTTTTAACAGCTGAGGCAGACCTTGCCAATGCGGAATACGAAGTAAGGCAGGCAGAAAGAAGTATTACGCTTTCACAGCGTGACCTGTCAAAAGAAATGGGGCTCGAAAAATTTAACCCCGCGGCAGTAAAAGGTGAATTTTCTGTTATAGAAGGGTATAATGCCAAACCGGACATCGAAGGACTGGCTGACACTACGCCTTTTCTCCGGGAATTAATAGCAAAGAAAGAAGCAGCCCGTTCTGACCTCAGATCAGAGCAGGCGGATTTTTTTCCTACGGTATACGTGAACGGCTCTGCAGGTAGGTCAGACAGTGTCTGGTCGCCTGAAAACGACACGTGGTCTTACGGTGTCACTGTGTCTCTGCCAATATTTGAAGGCGGAAGCCGTTTTGCCGATATCTCCAAGGCCAAATCAAAACTTCGTCAGCTCGAATCAGACCAGCGGAGCGGCCGCGACACTGTTTTGCTTACATTAGAAGATACATGGAAGGACCTTCGAGACTCGATAGAAAACGTCTCTGTGCGGAAAAAATTCATTGAGGCGGCAGAGGAGAGGGCAAGGATAACAACCACCCAATACGAAACAGGCCTCACCTCATTTGACGACTGGATAATCATAGAAGACAATCTCGTAAACGCCAAAAAATTATACCTGAACGCCCGGGCAACCATGTTGATCGCCGAGGCATACTGGATTCAGGCAACAGGAGGCACGCTGGAATATGATTAAAAATAAAAAAGGATTTATTGTAGCGGGAATAATATTATGCGCTGTAGTATTTTTGATGGTCCGTTCAAATACGAATAAAGGCCAGCCTGCCGGAAAAGAAACTAAAATTATAAATCCGGGCGTGGGCAGCGTCAAGATAATAGTCACCACTACAGGCGTTGTCGAGCCGCAAAACCGGCTCGAGATAAAGCCATCCATAAGCGGCCGCATTGAAGAGATCCTGGTCAAGGAAGGCGACGAGATCAGGAAGGGTGATATCCTGGCATGGATGAGCTCGACTGAAAGGGCGTCTTTGGTGGATGCCGCGCATTCACAGGGTGAAGAGGCATTAAAATATTGGGAAGAGGTGTATAAAAAGACGCCTATTATTTCTCCGATAGACGGCGAGATCATAGTGCGGCCGGTGGAACCTGGCCAGACCGTAGCAGCCTCTGACGTGGTGCTGGTCCTGTCTGACAGGCTTGTAGTAAGCGGCCAATTTGACGAGACTGACATAGGAAGGGTAAGAAAAGGCCAGGACGCCCTTATAACGCTTGACGCGTATCCTGAAGTACAGCTCGAGGGCGTGGTAGACCATGTGGCGTACGAGTCTGAGATAGTAAGTAACGTTACGATATATAATGTGGATATTCTGCCGGAAGACATGCCGGATATGATGCGCTCAGGCATGAGCGTTACAGTGGAAGTGATCGAGAAAAAAGTAGATGATGTCATGACGATCCCTGCAAGCGCGATCCATTATGACGGCGAAAGGCAATATGTTTTGGTGCAGGACCACCGCAATAAGATCACAGAGCGCGATATCAAAATAGGCCTGAACAATGACCAGACAGCTGAGGTCATCTCAGGACTGAGTGCGGAAGACAGCGTCATTGCGCAGGATACCGCCTACCTGCCTAAAAGAAAAAAGTCAGGCACCAACCCATTCCTGCCTCAGCGAAAGAGATAATGATAGAATTAAAAAATATCTGCAAGACTTATGGCAAGGGAGAAGCGTCTATCGGCGCGTTAAAGGATGTTTCGCTTAACGTGGCGCAAGGCGAGTTCGTAGCTATTATGGGTGCGTCCGGCTCAGGCAAATCCACTCTGTTGCACATGCTGGGTTTTCTGGACAGGCCTGATAAGGGTTCATACAGAATCTTAGGAGCTGAAGTTTCAGAGTTCTCAGACGATAATCTCGCGCATCTGAGGAATCGGTTACTCGGCTTTGTGTTCCAGCAGTTTCATCTATTGCGCAGGACCAGCGCGCTTGAAAATGTAGAGCTCCCGCTTATCTATTCCGGGAAAAAAAGCATGATCGAAAACGCACGGAAAAATTTAGAATCAGTGGGCCTTGCTAACCGCGCGACTCATATACCGAGTGAATTATCAGGCGGCGAACAGCAGAGAGTGGCGATCGCCCGGGCACTGGTAAATGACCCGTTAATACTTCTGGCGGATGAACCCACCGGAAACCTCGACACAAAAAGCGAAGAAGAGATAATAAAGATCCTGAAGGCCTTGAACGAACAGGGTAAGACCATAATCCTTGTCACGCATGAAAAAGAAATCGCCCAGCACGCTAAAAGAATCATAACAATGCGCGATGGAAAAATCGTCTCTGATGAGACCATGCGCGAGACCAAAGCCCCTGAAGAAGCCGGAGCTTCCATTAAAGATCTGGCTGGCCAGGGCTATTCCCATTTTGGAAAAATAGAATTTAAAGAGCATGTCAGGCAGTCATTCAGGGCGATATTCTCGAATAAGGTCCGTTCATTTCTTTCAATGCTCGGGATTTTATTCGGTGTTGCCGCGGTCATAGCAATGCTCGCGCTTGGCCAGGGCGCCAAGGCATCCATGGAGGACAGGATCAGGACGCTCGGCTCTAACCTTTTATCAATACAGGGTGGCTCATCAAGGGTGAGGGGCGCGGCTGGCGGCGCCGGCTCTGTGACGCGCTTTACGCAGGCTGACATAGAAGCCCTCAGGGACTTAGCGCCAATGGTAAAAGGCGTTACCGGCACCGCAAGCGGGAGCGGACAGATAGTTAATAAAAATGAAAACTGGAATACAAGGA
>JAHIRR010000148.1 GCA_018818505.1 Candidatus Omnitrophota bacterium
CCCTCTAATAATGTGGTATACTTAATATTGAGTGGATATGAATATAGCCTCATTAAAGGCTGAATTTTTGTCTAGATTATGAGAAAGATTAGAAAAGCATACAATGTGAAGATCGTAGCTATGGCAATAAGTCTATGTTTATTGTATACAGGCTTGGTATGCGCAGATGAGACCTTGCGAGTTCCATTTGACCCTGAATACGACCGCTTTGAATTATTGAATCAAGAAAAAGTTGATTCTCAAAATCAGAGCATTGAAAATGCTGTAATCGCAGTAGGTTGTTCAGGTTCTGGTAAAAATACCATGGTGGACCCTCTCTTAGGAAAAAACAATGAGGTAGTTTGCCCTAAACTGATAACTACCAGAGAACTGAGACATGGGGTATCATCTGATGGTATGAGGATATTTGTAGACGAAGAGGCTTTTAAAAAAATGAGATCAGACGGAAAATTAACTATGGTAAGATATAGCCATGGGCATTGGTACGGATTAGAAAAAGACGAGCTCAGAAAGGCAGGTAATGAAGGCAAGGCCGTGCTTTTTGATACCTCCTCTACAGAAAGTTTAAATATTATAAAGAAAGAATTTCCTCATGCAAGAATAGTTTTAATTCTTCCTCGTTCATTTGAGGAGCTTAAGACATTAAATGATGAAGAAATCAAAGATATTCTTGAGAAAAGAATAAGTAAAAGAAGCAAACTTACCGATGAGGAATTAAAAGCACGACTGAAAGAAGGACTTTATTTTCTTAGAGATTGTCATAAGATATCATATGATTTACTCATAGTTAATGATTTTCATGTTAAGATAAATGCAAATGTAGATACTTTCGAAAATTTTGTAGTAGCTTCTTCTGATAAAGAAAACACTGTAGAGACTATTTCCTCAAATGAAATATTCCGCGACAGTAAAGGAAAATCTTTACCTTCCAATATAAAATCTACCCGGAAAGATCTATAATTTTTAAGTCTCCCATTTTTCTGTGTTATAAAATAATGAAATGTCCTATTCCTTAACAAGTGAAATGTCCGCTTTTAAAGCGGGATATGGTAATATGCTTAGCTTAACTATGGAGGTTAAGCATGCAGGCATATTATCCAAAACCCGCACTGGAGCGGGCAATGAAGGTGCAGGATGTGATCTTAAGGGCCATAGTCAAGAAGATCCTATGGTGTGAGGCAGCAGAAATACTTGGAATATCATGCAGACAAATAAGAAGGATAAAGCAGAAGTACGAGACAAATGGTTATCGAGTGGTCGAGGTTTCGTCCGCTACCACTTTTCTTGCGACGTATTGAAAGCTTTCTAATTATGTGGTATACTTAATATTGAGTGGATATGAATATAGCCTCATTAAAGGCTGAATTTTTGTCTAGATTATGAGAAAGATTAGAAAAGATTACAATGTTAAGATTATAGGTATAGCGGTAAGCCTATGTTTATTGTATACAGGCTTGGTATGCGCAGATGAGACCTTGCGAGTTCCATTTGATGAGAAATACAATCGCATGACAATGCTTAACGATATGTTCTTGTTTCACCATGAAGCTGTGAATGCAGTTCATGCAGCTTATGCTAAATTAGGCGACTGGAGAGAATTTGGGCAAGATCCAGAGATTACAGATTATGTTGAATTGCCTGAAGATATAAATGAGGCTATAAAAAACGAATTAAATAAGGTAGTCAAAAGTGAGTTTGTTGAAAAGTTTACTAGTTATATGCGAGAAGGAAAAACTGAGAATCTTATAGAGGTAAGAGAAAATTTTATAAAGGATTCTTTAAAAGCACTAGGAGAAATTGAAAAACTCCTAGATGAGAATGGTCTCAGAGGTAAGGATGGAGATTTTTCTGAGGATATCAAGAATCTACATAATCTCATTCTGGATTCAATTTCTGATAAGTTAAGGATGACAGAGTTTGATTTAAATAAGATATTAGGAAAAACAATAGGCAAAACAATGCTTCACCTTTCTCCTTATAAGAGTGAAAGCATTCAGTTAAGCGATAGAGAAGATATAGAAATATAAAATACTTCCCTCGTCAAGACCAAATTTAGTAAAAGTTAAGGTATAATCGTAGTAGCAGCTTTTCTTTCTTTTTTGCTTCTTTTTTCTTTCTTTGTTGATAATGTGAATATGTTGATATCTTCATGGTTTTACGCTCGA
>JAHIRR010000149.1 GCA_018818505.1 Candidatus Omnitrophota bacterium
CTTTAAAAAGGATTGGAATTTTAAGGTAGTTAATTCTGGAGATTCTATTAATATAGGCAAGCGAAATCTGAAATTTGTATGCGTGCCAATGGTGCATTGGCCTGACTCAATGGTAACGTATGTTCCAGAAGAAAAACTGCTTTTGTCAAACGATGCCTTTGGCCAGCATATTGCGTCAGATGAGCGCTTTGTCGACGAGTTTGAATGGGATGTTGTTAAGCAAGAGGCAACAAAATATTATGCTAATATAGTGCTTCCGTACGGGCAGCAGGTACAAAAGGCATTAGAGACAGTCTCCTCTCTGGATATAGACATGATAGCGCCTAGCCACGGATTGATATGGCGAAAAAGACTTAAGGACATCATAGATCTTTATAAAAAATGGTCTACCAATACATGCGATAATAAAGCAGTCATTGTATATGATACAATGTGGCACAGCACTGAGAAAATGGCGCATGTTATTAAAGATGTATTTGAAGAAAAAAATATAAACTGTATAATGAAGAGCCTTCAGGAAAACCACATATCAGATGTAATGACTGATATACTGGATGCAAAATATATATGTATTGGTTCGCCTACCCTGAATAATGGCATGCTTCCTACGGTTTCAGCCTTTTTGACTTACATGAAGGGCCTTGCGCCAAAAAATAGAGTCGGCATTGCCTTTGGCTCATATGGCTGGGGAGGCCAGAGTATTGGCGAGATAGAAAAGATTTTCGAAGTCTGCAAATTTCAACAGCCTTTAAAGGGCTTGAAGATACAGTATGTGCCAGATGAAAGTGAATTAGGAGAATTTAAAGAAAAGATAAGGAGAGCGCTATGAAGCTAAAAGGAAGTAAGACAGAAAAGAATCTCCTGGCGTCGTTCGCAGGAGAGTCGCAGGCAAGGAATCGCTACACGTATTTTGCTAGTGTTGCAAAAAAGGCAGGGTACGAACAGATAGTAGCGATATTTTTAGAAACAGCTGACAATGAAAAAGAACACGCAAAGAGATTTTTTAAACTGCTCCAGGGCGGAGAAGTGGAAATCCAGGCATCATATCCAGCAGGCGTAGTAGGCGATACTAGCCAGAATCTTGAGGCCTCAGCAGCTGGTGAAAATATGGAATGGACAAAGCTTTACAAAGATGCGGAAAACACAGCGCGCGAAGAAGGTTTTAACGAGATAGCGGATCAATTTAAAGAGATAGCAGAGGTAGAGGAAGAGCATGAAAAAAGATACAGAAAACTGCTCAAAAACATAAAAGACGACGTCGTATTCAAAAAGGTCAGGGTAGTAAAGTGGAAATGCCGAAATTGCGGTTATGTGCATGAAGGAAAAGAAGCGCCTGGGGAATGCCCTGCATGCGCGCATCCACAAGCGTATTACGAGCTGCTCTGCGAGAATTATTAATACGTGCCCCGTTCCAAATCTTAAATGATTCACGTATTAATTTGGAGAAACTAATAATGGAAAAGAATTTGAATAGTAATGAGAACAAGTCATCAAAGATTTGGAATGGGGTGAAAGCACTTGGTATAAATGGAAGTCCTAGAATGGGCGGAAATACTGACATCCTTTTAGACAAGGTCCTTGAAGGCGCCAGGAGCAAAGGCACCCTGACAGAGAAGGTCATTCTTAATGAACTCAAATTTTCTCCGTGTCAGGAATGTGAAAATATTAAGGATGATGGCGGCTGTATTCTCGGAGATGATATGCAGCAGCTTTATGATAAGATCAGAACAACGGATGTCTTGATCATTGCCTCTCCGATATTTTTTGGCAGCCTGACTGCGCAGACAAAGATGATGATAGATCGTTTTCAATGCACGTGGAAGGCAAAATTTGTGTTAAAAAAGGATATCGGATATAAAAAAGTAAAAGGCGCGTTTATTTCTGTTGAAGGATCAGACAGGAGAGACTTCTTTGAAAACGCGAAAGCAATAATCAAGAATTTATTCGCTATTATTAATGTAGATTACAAGGCAGAACTTTTCTGTTCAAGGATAGACGATAAAGGTGACATACAGAAACGCACTGACTGCTTAGAAAAGGCATTCAAATTAGGCGTAAAGATGGTTTCTTAAAAGAAACCACAGAGAACACAGAGTAATCAATAATTTTCTCTGTGTTCTCTAAGCCTATAGAGAAGAAAGCAAAGCTTTTGATTGATTTTAGTGTTTTAAGGTTTAAAGAATGGGGATAACAAGATTAATTTTTTGAGTACACAGAGAGTTTATTATAAAAACCTCTGTGTACTCTGTGGTATCTTTAGAAGAGGAGGCAGGAGATGGGAAATCTTTTTTCAGGTCCTGAAGTCGTGGAAATAGGAATACAGATCGAAAAGAATGGCAAGGCTTTTTACGACGGCGTAATGAAAGTATCAAAAAGCCAAAAGGCAAAAGAGATTTTTGGATTTCTTGGAGGCGAAGAGGAAAAACACATAAAGCGATTTGAGAATATGCTTGCTCAGGTCAAGAAATACGAGCCATCTGAGGCATATCCTGGTGAATATTTTGCTTATCTCAGGGCGCTCTCAGAAGGATATGTGTTTACAAAAGCGAATAAAGGCGCTGAAATCGCAAAGGGCATCAAGAATGAAAAGGACGCGGTGGATGCAGGCATTGGATTTGAAAAAGACTCTATCCTTTTTTATCATGAGATGAAAAGGTTTGTCTTAGAGGGTGAACAGAAGATCATTGATAAGCTTCTTGAAGAAGAGCAGGCGCATCTAAAAAAATTAACAGACTTAAAGGGGGCTTTATGAGCAAGAGCGTAAAGGTGTATTCGACCTCAACCTGCCCTTATTGCCACAGGGCAAAGGATTTTCTTAAGGAGAAAAATATAGCATTCGAGGATATAGACGTGGGCGCAAATCCTGATGCAGGCAAGGAGATGATGGATAAATCAGGCCAGATGGGCGTGCCTGTCCTTGATATTGACGGCCAGATAATAGTAGGTTTTGATAAAGAGGCGATATCTAAGGCACTCGGTATATGAAAAGCCTTTTGGATGGCTATAAAAATAAAAAAAGAGACATACGAAACAGACTGCAGGAGTTCCAGCATGTCTATAAAAAAGGCGATAAGGATATTTTCGCTGAGCTCTGTTTCTGCATATTGACGCCGCAGGCAAAGGCAGTTATTTGTGATAAGGCTGTCAAGAGATTGCAGAGTCGCGATTTGCTTTTTAGCGGCTCCCAGAGGGATGTAAGGCGTTGTTTAAGAGGCGTACGTTTTCCTAATAATAAGGCGCGCTATTTAATCGAAGCAAGGAAATGTTTAGATTTAAAGGCTAGGATCAACACAAAAGACCTGACTAAGGCCAGGGATTGGCTTGTTAAAAATATCAAAGGCCTTGGCTATAAAGAGGCAAGTCATTTTTTAAGGAACATAGGATTTGGCCAGGACATGGCCATACTTGATAGGCATATACTTAAGAATCTGAAAAGATATGGAGTCATAAAGAAAATACCGGATTCATTGACTAAAAAAGAGTACATAAAAATAGAAAACGAGATGAGAAAGTTTTTTCAACAATTAAATATTACCC
>JAHIRR010000150.1 GCA_018818505.1 Candidatus Omnitrophota bacterium
AATAATTGTATCATAGAGCTACATTCTGTCGCGCCCCGCAGGGGCGCGTGGATTGAAACCTGGGTTAGATTTATTTGCTCGTAGGGTTCGCTGAGTCGCGCCCCGCAGGGGCGCGTGGATTGAAACTGGCTATGCTATAATCCTATAAACCGCCCCTCTGGTCGCGCCCCGCAGGGGCGCGTGGATTGAAACGTTCTTATACCTTTCGCCAAGATAGAAGAGCTTAAGTCGCGCCCCGCAGGGGCGCGTGGATTGAAACTTTGCGCAGGCTAAAGCCTGCGGCTACAGAGCGATTATGCAGTTGCGTTCCGCGTATGGATTATTTCTTCAAAGGAGCCCTGGAAAAACCTTGACAAATTTAGATAATGATATTATATTAGTATCATTATGAATTTCATTGCAAGAGATACAGATTACGCTATACGGGCGCTAGTGTTCATGGCAGCTTCCTCTGGTAAGGATGTTGTAACAGTAGATGAGATTGTCAAAGAAGACCGTCTGCCTGAAAGATTTTTGAGGAGAATACTTCAGCGTCTTGCGAAGAAAAATGTGCTCCGCTCGCATAAAGGCAAAAGAGGCGGATTTTCTTTTCTAAAATCTCCAGGCAAAATACGGCTGGCAGATTTGATAGAGATCTTTCAGGGGAAGCTGGATTTTACAAATTGTCTTTTAAAAGGCAGGATTTGCCCGAATGTAAATAAGTGCCTTCTTAGGAAAAAACTAAAAGGTATTTGTTTCTTGGTAAAGAAAGAATTAGAGAAGATCACAATAGCGTCGCTTTCAAAAGGAGAATAGCCGTGGCTAAGAGAAAGATAGTAAAGATCAACGAAGAAAAATGCAATGGTTGCGGGCTCTGCATCCCTAATTGCGCAGAGGGCGCGCTTCAGATAGTAGATGGAAAGGCAAAGCTCGTGAAAGAAATTTATTGTGATGGATTAGGCGCATGCCTTGGCCATTGTCCTGAAGGCGCGATTACCATAGAGGAGAGAGAGGCAGCCGGGTTTGACGAGAAAGCAACAGAGAAACATTTAAAGGAGCTTAAGAAGAAGGAGAAAAAAGAATTACCCTGCGGGTGCCCAGGGACGGCGGTGAAAACAATTAAGCGACAAGCGACAAGTGACAAGGGACAAGGGGTGAGGAAAACTGTGTCTGAGCTTGGGAATTGGCCGGTGCAGTTGATGCTTGTGCCTGTGGAAGCGCCTTATTTAAAGGAAGCGGATTTGGTTATAGCTGCGGATTGTGTGGCGTTTTCATATCCTGATTTTCACCAGAATTTTTTGAGAGATAAGGTGCTTCTCATTGGTTGTCCAAAGCTTGACGCAGCTCCTATATATGAGGAAAAACTGGCAGAGCTTTTTAAATTGAATAATATAAAGAGCATCACGGTTCTTCATATGGAGGTGCCGTGTTGCTTTGGTCTGATTCAGATTGTCAAAGAGGCCTTGAGGCTGTCAGGGAAAAAGATACCTTTAGAAAAAGTGATTGTAGGGATCAAAGGCGATATAAAGGAGGCATAGCGTGAGTTTTTTTAACGGATGCCCAGGTTCCAAAAGGATAAAGGAGCCTTTTCCTGAGAATATAAAATGCAGATGCGGTACAGAAACAGAAATCTGGTCAGATGAAGTAGGGACAATTTGTCCTCATTGCAAAAAGAAAGTCTCAAGAGATATGCCCCAATCCTGCCTTGACTGGTGCAGCATGGCAAAGGACTGCATAGGCCCGGAAAAATATAAAAAATACAAGAAGCGCAAACAAAAGGAGAATTAACATGTTTTGTTATCAATGTGAACAAACAGCAGGCGGAACAGGTTGTGCTAAGATGGGAGTTTGTGGAAAAAACGAGGATATACAGAGTCTTCAGGATATATTGCTTTTCGGACTCAAGGGCATAGCAGCCTACGCTTATCATGCAAGGGAATTAGGCGCAAAGGATGAAGCTGTTGACGCATTTATGCATGAGGCGTTGTTTAAGACAGTAACTAATGTAAGCTTTGATTTAAATCAGTATCTCGATATGGTATTAAGATGCGGCGAGATGAATATAAAGGTAATGGAGCTTCTTGACAAGGCACACACCCAGAGATTTGGAAATCCCGTGCCTACAGAAGTTGAGACAGGCACAAAAAAGGGCCCTGGCATACTTATTACAGGTCATGACCTACTGGATCTTTATGAACTTTTAAAACAAACACAAGGAACCGGAATTAATATTTATACTCACAGCGAGATGCTTCCTGCGCATGGCTATCCTGAATTAAAGAAATTCAAACACCTGGTCGGTAATTTTGGCGGCGCATGGCAGGATCAGAAAAAAGAATTTAAGGAATTTCCAGGCGCGATCCTGGCTACTACGAATTGCGTGTTGATCCCGCCTAAAGATACATATCTGGATAGGCTCTTTACTGTAGGAGTTACTGGTATTCCAGACGCTAACTATATAAAAGACAGAAAGGACTTCAGTAAATTAATAAAAAAAGCAAAATCTTTGCCCGTGCTGCCTGAAGCGCCTGATAAAAAGATCATGACAGGTTTTCATCATACAGCAGTGCTTGGCCTGGCTGAGAGAATAGTAGATGCTGTAAGATCAGGCAAGATAAAACATTTCTTTTTAATCGGCGGATGCGACGGCGCAAAGCCAGGCCGCAACTATTACACAGAATTCGCTGAATCAGCGCCTAAAGATTCTATAATTCTTACTCTGGCGTGCGGAAAATACCGCTTTAACAAGCTTGATTTCGGAGATATAGACGGCATCCCAAGGCTTTTGGATGTAGGCCAGTGTAATAATGCGTATTCAGCAATACAGATAGCAGCTGCATTGGCAAAGGCGTTTAATACTGATGTAAACGGCCTGCCACTGACACTGGTGCTTTCCTGGTTTGAGCAAAAAGCAGTTGCAATACTTTTATCTTTATTGTATCTTGGTATAAAAGGTATGTATATTGGGCCAACACCCCCTGCCTTTATTTCCAAGAATGTATTTGAGGTGCTTCAGAAAAATTTTGATCTAAGGTTAACTGGCGAGCCCCAAAAGGATTTAAAGGAGATATTAGAGAGATATGGATCCAAATGTTCTGCATAATATAGGCTATGGGATGTATATTGTCGCTTCAAATAAAGGCGATTCTTTGAATGGTCAGATCGCCAATACTGTTTTTCAGATAACAAACGAGCCTGTAGCTGTGGCGGTAAGCATTAATAAACAGAACCTGACGCACGAGTTTATAGAAAAAAGCGGCAAGTTCAGCGTCTCTATATTGTCAGAAGATACACCGCTTAGTTTTATAGGCAAGTTTGGTTTTAAGTCAGGTAAAGACGGAGATAAATTTAAAAGTTTGAATTTTAAGAGGCTTGCTTCAAGTTGTCCGGTTGTCATGGATAATGCGCTTGGTTATCTCGAGGCAAAGGTGATAAACAAGCTTGATTGCGGCACGCATACGCTTTTTTTAGGCGAGATGGTAGAATCTGAGATTTTAAAAGCAGGAACGCCAATGACATATGCCTATTACCATCAGGTAAAACGCGGCACAACGCCAAAGACAGCCCCTACATTTATTAAAGGAGAAAGGGGAGCTACAGGAGGCACAAATATGCAGAAATACAGGTGCGAAGTTTGTAATTATATCTATGACCCAGCAACAGGCGATCCAGATAACGGAGTCCAGCCAGGCACACCATTTGAAAAACTACCAGATGCCTGGGTTTGCCCGATTTGCGGCGCAGGAAAAGACCAATTCGTAAAAGAATCCTAGCTAAAGTAGACAAAACAGTCACTGTCTGTTTTGTCTACTTTAGGAGAGGGCGATGAGAATGAAGGGTCTGGAGATTAAAAAAGGTGTACACTGGGTTGGGGCGATTGATTGGGATTTGAGGAGTTTTCATGGTTATCTCACGCAGAGGGGGTCTACCTATAATGCCTATCTCATAGTAGATGAAAAAATAGCGCTTGTGGACACTGTTAAACACTATCTTTTTGATGAGATGCTTGAGAGGATCAAAGAGATAGTGGATCCGGCAAAGATCGATTATATTATATCAAATCATACTGAGATGGATCATTCCGGGGGATTGCCAAAGATCATGGAGATCGCGAAAAATGCGACGCTTGTGTGTTCTCCTAATGGCCAGAAGGGTTTAAAGAGGCACTTTAAAAAGGATTGGAATTTTAAGGTAGCCAATACAGGAGATTCTATTAATACAGGAAAACGGAACCTGAAATTTGTATGCGTTCCAATGGTGCATTGGCCTGACTCAATGGTGACTTATGTGCCAGAAGAGAAGCTGCTTTTGTCAAATGACGCGTTTGGCCAGCATATTGCCTCAGATGAGCGTTTTATAGACGAACTTGAGTGGGACATTGTTAAGCAAGAGGCAGCAAAATATTATGCGAATATAGTGCTTCCATATGGCCAGCAGGTACAAAAGGCATTAGAAGCTGTTGGTTCGCTCGATATAGACATGATAGCGCCTAGCCATGGATTGATATGGCGGAAAAGATTAAGCGATATCACGGGTCTTTATAAAAAATGGTCTACTAATACATGCGATAAAAAGGCAGTTATTGCTTATGATACAATGTGGCACAGCACTGAAAAAATGGCGCATGTTATTAAAGATGCCTTTGAGGAAAGGGGCATAGAACGTGTCTTTAAAAATTTTCAGGAAGGCCACATATCAGATATAATGACAGATATTCTCGAGGCCAGGTATATATGCGTTGGTTCACCTACTCTGAATAATGGTATAATGCCTACAGTTGCAGCTTTCCTGACTTATATGAAGGGTCTCGCGCCTAAGAATAGAGTCGGTATCGCCTTTGGTTCATACGGTTGGGGTGGGCAAAGCGTGGGCGAGATAGAAAAGATTTTCGAAGTCTGTAAATTCGAACAGCCATTAAAGGGCTTAAAAATACAGTATGTACCGGATGAGAGTGAATTGGAAGGATTAAAACAAAAAGTGAAGGAGGTATTATGAAACTAAAGGGATCAAAGACAGAAAAGAATCTCCTGGCGTCGTTCGCAGGAGAGTCGCAGGCAAGGAATCGCTACACGTATTTTGCTAGTGTTGCAAAAAAGGCAGGATATGAACAGATAGCAGCGATATTTTTAGAAACAGCTGAAAACGAGAAAGAACACGCAAAGAGATTTTTTAAGCTGCTCCAGGGCGGAGAAGTGGAAATCCATGCATCATATCCAGCAGGCGTAGTAGGCGATACTAGCCAGAATCTTGAGGCCTCAGCAGCTGGTGAAAATATGGAATGGACAAAGCTTTACAAAGATGCGGAAAACACAGCGCGCGA
>JAHIRR010000151.1 GCA_018818505.1 Candidatus Omnitrophota bacterium
AAGAACAAGATTGTTTTTATTGATCAGACAGAGTTGCCGGCACGGCTGAAGTATGTGCGATGCGGTGATATAGATACGCTGTGTGAGGCTGTAAAGAAACTGAGGGTCCGCGGCGCGCCTCTGATAGGCGTCTCTGTTGCATTGGGCTATGCCCTTGCAGCTATAAATTCAAAGGCAAAGACATTGGCTGGACTTAAGAAGGATCTGAAGAGTGCCTATCTAAAACTTAAAAAGACTCGGCCAACAGCAGTGAATCTTTTCTGGGCATTGAAGAGGATGGAGAATTCTCTGTTCCACCGCGTAGGTGGAACAAAAGTTCCACCTACGCGGTGGAACAGGGTTAACCTTCGCCAGATCAAAAAGTCTATTTTAAAAGAAGCCCTTTCTATAATGAATGAAGATCAAGAGATGTGCCGCGCAATAGGAAAAAACGGCGCCAGATTGATAAAGAACAGAGATATTGTGCTTACGCATTGCAATGCCGGTATGCTCGCAACAGCAGGCTATGGCACAGCGCTTTCCCCTCTTTATGAAGCAAAGAAACAGGGCAAAAGATTTAAGGTGTATGCGGATGAAACGCGGCCGCTCATGCAGGGTTCGCGGCTTACCATGTGGGAGCTTATGAAAAACAAGATCGATGCTACGCTTATATGCGATGACATGGCAGCGTCGACAATTAAAAATAAGGGAGTCACAAAGATCATCGTAGGCGCTGACAGGATCGCGCGAAATGGAGACACTGCGAATAAGATCGGTACATACGGGCTCGCAGTGCTTGCCAAATATCACAGGATTCCTTTTTACGTGGCAGCGCCAAGCTCTACAATAGATAGAATCGCAGCCACAGGAGCCGATATCCCTATAGAAGAAAGAAAGCCTGAAGAGCTTATCTATGTGGGGTCAAAGCAGACCGCGCCAAGTAGATCCAAGGTCTTTAATCCAGCATTTGACGTAACGCCGAATGAACTCATAACAGCGATAATAACTGAGTCAGGTATATATGAGAATAAGAGATTTAGGAGAATTTAAGCTCATAAAAAGGTTCGCTGGGTCTACAAACTTAGACGATACTGCTGTTTTAAAATATAAAAAGGATAGATATCTTTTGTTTACAACTGATATGCTGCTTGAGGGGAGACATTTCCGTAAGAGCGCTTCGCCATACCTGATCGGCAAGAAAAGTTTATCAGTGAATATAAGTGATATCGCGGCAATGGGAGGGATCCCCAAATGCGCAGTGATTTCCTTAGGTCTACCAGGTTCTTTAAAAGTAAAATATGTGGACGCTATATATAAAGGTATAAGGGATGTTGCAAGGAAGTTTAAAGTAGATTTAGTAGGTGGAGATACTATTTGCTCCAAAAAGATCATCATAAATATCGCGCTCCTGGGAGAAGTAGAAAAGAAGAATCTGGTTTTACGCAGCGGCGCAAAGAAAGGCGACGCGATATTTGTCACAGGCTCTATTGGAGGGTCACTAAAAGGTAAGCACCTGAAATTTACTCCTCGCCTGAAAGAGGCGAGGTTTCTTACTAAAAATTTCAATATTCATTCAATGATAGATGTCTCTGATGGGCTTTTAGCTGATCTTGGCCATATATTGGAGAGAAGCAATGTCGGCGCAGTGATCGATGAAAAGGCTATACCGCTTACAGGATCCATAGAAGACGGGGAAGATTTTGAGCTGGTGTTTACGATCTCTAAAAAAGATGTAAAGAAATTAGTAAAATCCTGGCCTTTTAAGACAAGACTTTCAAGGATTGGCGAAATTACTGGCAAAGAAAAAAAATTGCCAGCAAAGGGTTACAATCATTTTAAAAGTTAACTTTACATTTAAGGTCTTGCTTTAAATGTAAAGTTAAGTTATTTGTATGTTGACGCATAGTCCAGAAGAGACAATAAAGTTTGGCGAAAACCTGGCAAAGAGATTGTCCAAGGGGAGCGTGGTGGCGCTTTTTGGGGATCTTGGCAGCGGTAAGACTACATTTACAAAGGGTATTGGAAAAGGCCTTGGTGTAAAAAATGCCATGCATATAAATAGCCCTACATTCGTTCTTATAAAGGAATACAAAGGTAAACTTCCCTTATATCACCTGGATCTATACAGGCTCGACAATTTACAGGACATAGAAGACATTGCGGTAGAGGAATATATATACGGTGATGGTATAACTATCATAGAATGGGCAGGGAAGATGAAAAAGCTTCTTCCAAAAAAACACCTGGCTGTAAGATTTACCATTAAAGGCGAGAGCGAAAGAGAGATAACATTCGTTAACCCGTGACCCGTTAACCCGTTTGCCCGTTAACGGGCTAAACGGGTTAACGGGTTAACGGGCAAACGAAAACAGGCAATAAACCATGAAAATACTGGCGATTGATACAAGCTCAAAAATGTTAAGCATTGCGCTTGGAGATGGTAAGGATATAATAAAGGAAGAAAACTACCTTCTTGATAGGAGGCATTCAAGTTTATTAATACCTAAGATCAAGGAGATGTTGGAAGGCTCAAGCCTTTCAATAAACAAGATAGATGCATTTGTCGTGGGATTAGGCCCTGGCTCATTTACAGGGCTGCGCATAGGCGTGAGCGCAGTAAAAGGTCTTGGCCTTGCCTTGAAAAAACCCTGCATCGGAATCGCGAGTATTGATGCGCTGGCAATGAATACCATGGGTAACTTCGTAAGTTGCCCAAATGGGCAACTTACGAAGTTACCCATGGTCGTCCCTATCATAGACGCGAAGAGGGAGAATGTCTATAGCGCTATCTATGAGAAAAAGAATGGCCGCATTATCAGAAAAACAGATTATTTATTGATAAAAGTGGATAAGCTTTTAAAAAAAGTAAAGAAGGACGCTATTTTTTTAGGCGATGGCGTTAGTATTTATAAGGATAAGATAGGACGAGGAATTTTCTTGCAAGAAAAATATTGGTATCCAAAGGCAGGTAATCTAATAAAATTAGCATTGCCAAAAATAAAGCGAACCAAGAAATGCGATTTAGCCAGACTTGAACCTATTTACCTATACCCAAAAGATTGCCAGGTGAAAAAATGAAGTTTTATAGGCCCACATTTGCAGAGATAGATCTGGGTGCGATGCGCCATAATCTGCGTGCGATAAAGAAAATCGTGGGTAAGGATATGGAGATTCTCTGCATTGTAAAGGCAGATGCGTATGGTCATGGCGCACTCGAGGCCTCAAGGACACTTATCAAGCAAGGCGTGAAGTATCTGGGCGTTGCTTCTTTAGATGAGGCTGCGTCTTTGCGCGCAGCAGGCATAAAGGCAAAGATCATTGTGCTCGGGCCGATCTTGCCCCAGGAGGCTGAAGGTGTACTGAAATTTAATGTAATACAAGCGGTTTCAGATCTGCATATTGCAAGGGCGCTCTCCAGGCTTGCCCAAAAAAAGAAGAAAAAGATAAGAATCCACATAAAGATCGACACAGGTATGGGCAGGCTTGGTTTTTGGCACGAAGAAGCAATAGGTTTTGTCAAAAACATAGCATTGCTTAAAAATCTTATTATAGACGGTATCTTTACGCATTTTCCGAGCGCAGAGAGTGACGCGCCTTTTACGCAGAAACAGATAAAGGATTTTAATTTTCTTATGAAGGCGCTTTGGCGCTGCGGTATTGATATACCTATAAAACATGCTTCCAATAGCATGGCGCTTGTAGATTTTAAAGAGTCTCGCATGAATATGGTGAGGCCTGGACTTATCATGTATGGCCTGCATCCTAGAGTCGATCTATTTAAGAGACTGGATCTAAAGCCGGTCTTAAAGCTCAAGACAAAGATAGCCCATCTTAAATCAGTAGCGCAAGGAAGAAGTATAAGTTATGGAAGGACGTATATTGCAGGCGAAGACACAAAGATCGCTGTGATCCCAGTAGGGTATGGAGATGGTTATTCGCGGCATTTATCAAACAGGGCAGATGTTTTAATAAAAGGAAGACGCGCGCCAGTGGTAGGCAAGATCTGCATGGACATGACCATGGTCTACGTGGGCCATATAAAAGGCGTGAAGGTTGGAGACGAGGTAGTGTTGATCGGCTCTCAAGGTAAAGATATTATAAGGGCTGAGGAACTCGCGAATCTCATATATACTATTCCTTATGAGATAGTATGCAATATAGGACATCGCGTGCCAAGGATATATAAAAGGTAAAATTACCTGTTCCACCGCGTAGGTGGAATTAATTCCACCTACGCGGTGGAACAGGTTTCGGGAGGATTACATGTCGGAGAATATTTTTTTAACAAGAGAAGGCCATACAAAGCTAATAGAGCGGCTCAAGTTCCTTAAAAACGCCAAGCGCAGGGAGATAGCAGATGCGCTTCACAAGGCGCGGGCCATGGGCGACCTGAGCGAGAACGCAGAATATGACGCGGCAAAACAGGATCAGGCAATAAACGAGAAAAGGATATCTGAACTCGAGCAAAAGCTCATGAATGCCAGGTTCATCGAAAACGAGAACTTCCCTAAAGATAAGGCCTATATAGGAGCTACAATTAAATTAGTAGATATAGATTCTAAGGAAGAGATCTCCTATGCGCTTGTGTCAGAGGATGAGGCAGATTTTGGTCAGGGCAAGATCTCTACTTCTTCACCTGTAGGCAAGGCCCTCTTAGGCAAGAAAAAAGGCGAGATCGTACATATAAGAATCCCAGCCGGCACACTCAAGTACAAGATAACAGAGATCTCCAGATAAAAAGCTATTGTATTTTTCGCTGCTGGGTGGCATAATATATAGTCAATGATAACAGGCTTGAAAAAGCCATAACAAAAGGAGAGACAATGCGTATGCGTAAGATCGGTATCTTCGTATCTCTGGTTTTAGTGTTGGCACTTGGTTTTGCTATATCCTCTATCGCTGCTTCAAAATATGCGGCAAAGGTAAATGGCGTGAAGGTCAAGAATATGACGCTCGAGGCCGCGGTCAATAATTTTATTGCAAATCAAAAGATGATGGGCATGCAGACTAATGAAGGTGATAGGGATGCCTTGCGTATGCAGATACTAGAAGAATTGATCTCCGCGGAGCTTTTATATCAGGAGGGCAAGAAGGCTGGCCTGGATAATTTAGATAATGAGATGAAGGAACAGTTTGGAAATATAAAAAATGGATTTGCGTCAGAAAAGGAATTCAAGGATGTTTTAAAAGAAAGAGGCGTGACTGAAAAAGAGCTTAAGGATGACATAAAGAAGGGCCTTTGCATAAAGGCATTCCTGGATAGGGATGTCTATGCCGGTATTGCTGTAAACGAGGAAGAAAAACGGCAGGAATATGAAAAAAATAAGGACAAGCTTAGCGTTCCTGACCAGGTAAAGGCAAGTCACATATTGATTTTAGCTAAGCCGGATGCGAGCGACGAGGATAAGAATGCCGCAAGGGAAAAGATAGAGGATTTAAGAAGAAAGGCTCTATCAGGCGAAGATTTTGCAGAACTGGCAAAGGCGAATTCTCAGGATGGCTCAGCGCCGAATGGCGGGGACCTGGGTTATTTTGGAAGAGGCGCTATGGTAAAGCCGTTTGAGGATGCCGCATTTAGCCTGGAAGCAGGACAGATAAGTCAGATAGTTGAGACACAGTTTGGCTATCATATTATAAAGGTTGAGGACAAACAGGCTGCCAGGACTCTGAACTATGAAGAGGTAGAGCCTGACATTGAGAGATTTTTATTAAATCAGCGCAGGGCAGAAGTACTGCAGAAATTTGTCACTGGATTAAGAAGCAAGGCTAAGGTAGAGGTATATTAGAGCATGGTTTGATAGCTTGGTTCGGTTACGGTTATGGCTATGGTGT
>JAHIRR010000014.1 GCA_018818505.1 Candidatus Omnitrophota bacterium
AGTCTTCTGGGTAATAAGGATATTGAGGGAGGGGAAGATTGTTTGAACGGATAATAAAACACAAATATTTTTTTCACATTACAGCGGGTTTTGTTATTCTAACTACAGCTATTCTATTCGTTGTGTTTAGCGGGACATCGAATTAAGCTGTTGAAGGAAGGTGATCCTCGAGAGCTAGCGTATCTGTTGTGAAAATCCGAGTTTTAGTTTAATAATCTAAGAAAATCATTCTGTAATCGCAATATAATAATGTCCTAAATTAGCAAAGTAAGAATGTCCTATTTTAAAATTGTTATAATGTTCCTTCAGAAGGAGGAGTATTATGGCAGTAGAGGAGATTCTTACAATGAGTCAAAAGGAATTAAAGCGGTTGCATGTAATACGTAAAGCGATTGAAAAGGGAATAACACAGCAAGGTGCAGCAGAGTTATTGGAGATAGGTGAGCGGCAGGTACGCAGAATTATTCAGCGGGTACGAATTGAAGCAGATAAAGGGGTTATTCATCGGTCCCGAGGTAAAGTGTCGCATCGCGCGACAAGTAGAGCAATAAAAAATAAGATCCTCGGTTTTTGCAGGGGCGTATACTCTGGGTTTAATCCGACATTCGCATCCGAGAAGCTCTTTGAGAGGAATAAGATAACCATAAGCCGCGAGACTTTAAGGCAGTGGTTCATCACCGAAGGCATTAGATATGAAAAGCGCAAAGCGCGTCCGCATCGGCAGTGGCGGGAGCGTAAACGTTATTATGGAGAGATGATCCAGATGGATGGCAGCCATCATGACTGGTTTGAAGGGCGTAGCCAACCATGTGTATTGATGGGTTATATAGATGATGCTACCAGCAAGGTATACGCGCGGTTTTATACTTACGAAGGAACTATTCCTGCGATGGATAGTTTTAAGCGCTATATTGTAAAGTATGGGATTCCAGTAAGTATTTATCTAGATAGGCACGCTGCCTATAAATCAAAGGGCAAGGCAACGCTAGAAGAAGAATTATCGGGCCGAGAGCCGATGAGTGAGTTTGAGAGGGCGCTTGACGATTTAGGGATACGCGTGATATTCGCGCAATCCGCTCCGGCTAAAGGTAGGATTGAGCGATTATTTAAGACATTTCAGGATCGTTTAATTAAGGAGATGCGCTTAAGAAGGATTAAAAGCATTCCAGAAGGTAATACTTTTTTGAGGATGTATCTACCGGTATTCAACAAAAGATTCGGTGTTCTTGCGGCAGAAGATGAAAATTTACACAGACAAATACCCGTAGGAATAGATTTAGACGGGGTATTTTCATTAAGGACTCCTCGAGTCTTACGGAATGACTTTACGGTAGTGCATGGCGGTAAGATGTATCAGATACAAGATACGATACGAACAGATAAGGTTATCGTAGAAGAACGTTTAAATGGCGCGTTGGTGATAACACATAAAGGCAAAGTGTTACGATATCGGCAGACAGCGCAGCGTCCTACAAAAGAAAAGAGACAGGTTGAAGTAATTAAGGCGCCTATTCAACCTAAGGATAATCCCTGGAGGCATTTTAGGCTACCGGGATCGCATCCTGCAAAAAAAGAGGAAGGAGTTTTTGCCGGTGCTCTTTAAAAACCCCAAAATAGGACATTTTAAAATTGCTAAGAATAGGACATTTTAATCTTGCTAAGGCAACTGTCTACAAATAGCTTTATTTTTTGGGGATTTGGGGATATAATAATTAATTATGCTTTGGACGATAATTGGCGCAACCGCCGCCACCCTAACCATGCTTTCCTTTATTCCCCAGATAGCCAGGTCTTTAAGGACCAGATCTGTTAAAGATGTAAGTCCGGTCACTCTATTTCAACTCTCAGTCGGAGTTTTCCTTTGGATGATCTATGGGATTGCGCGCAGGGATCCGATAATTGTCGGCGCAAACCTGGTAACTTTTATAAGCTTGGGAATACTGATTTTCTTGTATTTTAAATATAAGAAAAAGGATATTTCTCTTTGATTTGAGAATTATATTATAGTATAAATTAAGAGGTAGGATTTCTTTTGTAAGTATTTGTTGCTGAGACAATTACGTAGACTGTCTACAGGAGGATGGATGAAGGGGATAATTTTAGCCGGTGGCAAGGCGACAAGGCTTTATCCGATAACTAAAGGTGTCTGTAAGCAGATGCTGCCGATTTACGATAAGCCGATGATTTATTATCCCTTGTCAGTGTTGATGCTGGCGGGTATCCGGGAGATTTTGGTTATCTCTACGCCTAAGGATATGCCCAGGTTTAAAGATGTATTAGGCGATGGGAGAGACTTAGGGATAAAAATTTCATATCTAGTACAAGAAGAACCTAAAGGGATTGCGCAGAGCCTTATTATCGGAGAGAAATTTATTGGAGATGATAGTGTTTGCCTGGCTCTCGGAGACAATATATTTTATGGCGACCAGCTAATAAAACTTATGCAGGAGGCGGCCGCATTAAAAGAGGGGGCGTTAATTTTTGGTTATTATGTTAAAGATCCACAGAGGTATGGGGTTATTGGATTCGATAAAAAATCTAATGTAGTTTCGCTTGAGGAAAAGCCACGGAAACCAAAATCTAACTGGGTAACCTGCGGCATGTATTTTTATGATAATTTTGCATCAAAGTTTGCCAGGAAGCTAAAGGCCTCTGACAGGGGAGAACTGGAGATTAATGATTTAAATAAGGAATATTTGAAACGGGGGATGCTTAAGGCTAAGTTATTAGGCCGCGGGTATGCCTGGCTTGATACCGGTACATATGAATCGCTAATCGACGCATCGGTTTTTATCAAAACAATAGAAGACCGGCAGGGATTAAAGATCGGTTGTGTTGAGGAGGTAGCGTATCGTATGGGGTATATTAACAGGACGCAATTGCTAAAGCTTGCCAGCCAGATACCAACTAACTATGGTGAATACTTAAAGGGTTTGCTTAAGAATGAATAAAAATATCCTAATCTTGGGAAAAGGTTTTATCGGCGAGAGGCTGCAAAAAGAGCTTGATTGCAGGATTGACGGCTCAATGATAAATTGTTTCAGCCAGGCCGAAATGCTGATTAAGAAATATAGCCCCAAAATAATCATTAATTGTATCGGTATTACCGGCAGGCGCAACGTAGATGACTGCGAGTTGGAAAAGGATGCAACCCTACTAGCAAATAGCTTTGTTCCGCTAATTTTGGCTGAGGTATGCCTGCGTAAGAAGATCAAGTTTATTCATATAAGCAGCGGGTGTATTTTTAATTACGATTATAAGAAAGATAAGCCAATAAGAGAAAATAGCCAGGATTATTTCTTTAAGTTATTTTACAGCCGCAGCAAGATTTACGCAGAAAGAAACCTTGAGGCGCTTGCCCGCGATTACAATATACTTATTACGAGGATCCGTATACCCCTGATTAATGCCAGACATCCTAAGAATGTGTTAGACAAGCTTATAAAATATAAG
>JAHIRR010000152.1 GCA_018818505.1 Candidatus Omnitrophota bacterium
AAGAGATGGAACAGATAGAAAGCAACTCCAGCAGGTTATTGTGGCAAGAGGCGGTTACAAAAAGCAACCTGAGATATGAAAACATGAAATTGCCGGATATTGAAAAACACTTTAAGGAGATGGATGGAAAGTGGGCCGCTCTTGATGACAGCTCTTTAATAAAAGAATACTTAGAAAATGATGTCAGCGATGACATAAAAAGAATTGTGTGGAAGGACGGTAATATAGCCGAGATGTTTATTACAGATAGATTCGGCGGACTGGTTGCGTCATCAGGTAAAACAAGCGATTTTTATCAGGCTGATGAAGAGTGGTGGCAGAAAGCATTTAACGAAGGAAGAGGAAGTGATTATCTCGAGGATATTGAGTTCGATGAATCAGCTGATATTTTGGCTATGCCTTTCGCGGTTCCCATAAAGGATGAAAAAGGTGATGTAATAGGAATATGTAAGGCTGTAGTATCCGTTGAAGCCTTTTTTAAACCATTGGAGGAATTTAGAACCGGCAGGACAGGCCACGCTGTTTTAGTTGATAAAAGAGGTTATATAATATTTCATCCTGAAATAGCACCTTTAAGCACCAAACTCTCTAGTGAGGAAGATTTAGAGAGGATGTCGAAGATCAGAACCAAATGGTTAATAATGGACAGTCCTCATGCGCATAAAGAGAAGATGTTTATTGCCTTTGCGGAACTTAAAAATCCCCTTCTGCAAGGGGCAGGAATTGAGTGGAGAGTTCTTATAGGCCAGGACGCAAAAGAGGCGTTTGAACCGATAAATCGACTTATGTTTCAGCTGGCGATAGTTACAGGTATATTGATAATAACCTTGATTCCTATAGGATTTCTTTTTGGCGGTATATTCGTAAAACCGATAAAGAAACTGCACGAGGCAACAGAAAAGGTTGCCAGGGGAGACTTGGATTATAAGATAGAGGTAAAAACCGGAGACGAAATTGAGCAGCTTGCGGATTCATTTAAAACCATGGTTTCAAGCGTAAAGGAGAAGGAAAAAGAGATTTTGGCAGAAAAGGTTTACGCAGACGGCATCATTTCTTCAATGGTTGATACCTTGATTGTGGTTGATCCAGATGCAAAGATTAGGACAGTTAATAAGGCAACTTTGGATTTATTGGGGTATAAAGAAGAGGAGCTTATCGGAAATGACGTAAGTCTTTTGTTTACAGAAGAAGAAGAAGAAGAAGAAGAAGAAGAAGAAGAAAGACTTTTTAAAGGAAAGAGACTCAGAAGGCTTATCGAAGAAGGTTCGGTGCGCGATTTCGATATGACTTACAAAACAAAAAGCGGTGAGAAGATACCTGTTAATTTTTCAGGTTCAGTAATGCGAGATAAGGATGACAAGCTTGTAGGAGTTGTTGGCGTTGCCCGCGATATGCGCCAGATGAGAACATTTACTGATGATTTAAAGAAATCAAAGGCAGAGCTTGAAGAATTTTCGAGAGACTTAGGGAAGAAGGTTGAGGAGCGGACAAAAACTTTAGAACAGTCCCAGGAAGCGACGCTTAATATAATGGAAGATGTGCAGGCATCAAGAGAAGAGCTTGAGAAAAAGACCGCTGCATTAGAAAAAGCCAAGACAGAACTTGAAAGTTTCTCCAAAGGCCTTGAGGAGAAGGTAAATGAGAGGACAATGGAATTATCCATACTTTATGAGGTCTCGAATGCCATTTCCTATACACTGGATTATCAGACACTACTTAAGCTTATAATGGAATCATTATTTAAAGTAGTGGATTACGATATATGCGCATCACTTTTGTTTGATGCCCAAACAGCTAATATTACCGTAAAGCCGGTTTATGCCAAAAGCGCCGGATTTGTGAAAGAGGTTCAAGATGGCTTGATTAGCTCTACATCTACTTTAACCGGTGAAAATATTCGTAAGAAACAAATAGGCGCTTTTATGATTCCTTCTAGCCCTGATGTTAAGCCAAAAGAGAAAAGGCAATTTGATGAGCTGAGGTCCTTCTTTAACGTGCCTTTTGTGGTGCGCGGAAAGACCATAGGTATGATCAACGTCTCAAGCTGTAAAGACAATGCCTTCTCAGAAGATGATGTTAAGCTTATCTATACCATTGCCAATCAGGCCTCCAATGCTATCGAGAGATTACAAGCGGTTATCACGGCCGAAAAGTCGAAGATGGAATCCATGGTCGAAAGCATGACTGAAGGTGTGATTATGATTGATGAGAAGGGTGAAGTAGTAGTCCTAAATCCTCAGGCCAGGCACATGCTTGGCCTTGGGTCTACCGAGGATGTTACAAGTAAACAGCTGAATGAGAAACTAAGCGTTGTTAATTTAGATAAGCCTATTGAGGAATGTCAGGATAAAAAATGTTTAATTACAAGAGAAATTGTCATACCTGGCGAGGAAAATCGGGTTTTACGCAGTGATATAGCGCCGGTAAAAAATGCAGAAGGAGATATTATTGGGATTGTGACCATTTTAAGGGATATCACTAAAGAAAAAGAAATGGATAAGATGAAGACAGAGTTTGTGTCTACGGTCTCTCATGAACTGCGCACTCCTTTAACTATTATAAGAGAGAGTGTCTCACAGATGCTGGATGGCGTATTAGGCGAAACAACAAAGGACCAGAAGAGGTTTTTATCCATTTCTCTTACTGCCATTGATCGTTTAAAGGGTATAGTCAGTAATCTTCTGGATATATCCAAGATTGAGGCAGGCAAGGTGGAGCTAAAAAGAGGCATGGTTGATATAGCGGCATTAGCCAGAGAAGTCAGCTCTACTTTTATCCCCCGAGCCAAAGAAAAGAACATAGAGATAAAAATGAGTTTACCTGAAGAGGCGATAGAGGTTTATGTTGATAGGGATAAAGCTATCCAGATATTTACTAATTTGATAGGTAATGCACTTAAATTTACTAATAAGGGTCATGTAGAGATTAAACTTAGCGAGAAGGAAGAGGCAGCAGAATGTTCTATCTCTGATACAGGCATAGGAATATCCGGGGAAGACATACCCAAGGTATTTGGTAAATTCCAGCAATTTGGTAGGGTCGATGGCCCTGGAGAAAAAGGGACTGGCTTGGGCCTTTCCATTGCCAAGGGTATTGTAGAGATGCATAAAGGGAAGATATGGGTAGAAAGTAAGTTAGGCAAGGGAACTAAATTTACCTTTACATTGCCTAAATATACAGCTAAGGAATTATTCAAGGAATATGTAACGAATGGCCTAAGGGAGGCTGTTAAAAAGGGAGCGGCTTTATCTATTTTAGTTTTTGATATAAAGAACTTTAATGCTATACAGAAAGAGATGGGGAAGGAGAAGATCGCATCTATTGTGCGTGATTTAGAGGCGCTTATAAAAGATAATCTTCGCAGGCAGGCAGATACAGCTATTAGAAATACGCGCGCTATTTTAGTGCTTCTGCCAGAGACAGAGAAGCAAGATGCGCTTATGGTGGCAGGCCGTATTCAGCAGATCTTTGACGAATATTTCGCCAAAAAGGAACTGTCAGGCAAGATAGATATAGCATGTAAGGTAGTGGGGTTTCCTGTGGATGGGGGTACAGAAGAGGATCTCTTAGGTAAAATAGAGAAAACGTAGGGGGTAAATATGGCTAAGAAGAGGATTTTACTAGTGGATGATGAATCAGATATTGTAGCCCTGACGAAGAACAGGTTAGAGGCCAATAATTATGAAGTAATTACTGCGCAAAGCGGGAAAGAAGCTTTAGAAAAGGCTAAAAACCATAAACCAGACTTGGTCCTTTTAGACATAATAATGCATGATATGGATGGCTATGAAGTTTGTAAAAAACTGAAGGCGGGAGAAGAGACACAGGATATTTCAGTAGTTTTCTTTACTGCTTCTTCGTCAAGTGATTTGGAGAAAAAATGCAGGGAGATAGGCGCAGCAGGTTTTATTCAAAAGCCCTATGAACCAGGTGAGTTATTGGAGTTGGTGAAGAAAACCCTGGGAGATTAAGTTTCCAGAGGAGGACATTATGGCAAAAAAGATTCTCGTCATAGACGATGAGCCAGACGTGGTCAAGGTAGTTACATCTCGGTTAGAGGCAAATGGATATGAGGTAATTACTGCCAATGACGGAGATGCGGGTTTAGAGAAGCTTAAAAGTGAAGGGGCTGATTTGATTATCCTGGATGTCATGATGCCCAGGATGGACGGCTACACCTTTGTAAAAAAGATTCGAGCGGATGACTCCATACCAAAAGTGCCGGTTATTATCCTTACTGCTAAAGACAGGATGAAGGATTTATTTGAGATTGAGGGGATCAAGGATTATCTCGTAAAGCCGTTTGATTCAAAAGAGCTGTTGGAGAAGGTGAAGAAGTATTTAAAGGAGTGAGAGATGGCTAAGAGAATATTGATTGTAGATGACGAACCTCAGATTGTTATGGTGGTAGAAAGCAGGCTGAAGGCAAGTGGATATGAAGTTATCAGCGCCTGTGATGGCCAGGAAGGCCTGGATAAGGCGCGTTCAGAAAAACCAGATTTGATTATTCTAGATTTGATGCTCCCTAAGCTTGATGGCTATAAGGTCTGCCGCATGCTAAAGTTTGATGAAAAGTATAAAAAAATCCCTGTAATTATTTTTACCGCTCGTGCCGGGCAAGAGGAAGAAAAACTCAGCCATGAAACCGGCGCTGATGCGTACATCACTAAACCATTTGAAGCGACTGTTCTTCTCAAGAAAATAGAGGAATTATTGAAAGACTAGGTGAAGTTAGTGATTACTCGAAGAGGATTTTAAGATTCCCTTAAGGCAAAAGGGCCTTGATTGAAATTAACCTACCGTAAGCTGTTTATTTCCCCATTAGATTTTAGTGACCCGGTTGAGGACAAAAGCTATTTTATATTTGCATAACCTGTCATTTAGCGGTAAAATAACTAAGATTAGGGGTAGGCAGAAATTCCACGGCTATGCCCGAACGTGAGGATGATGTTGGCCAAAGGGTATTGCCGTGGGATTTCTGTACTTTTAAAGGAGAGAGGGGTTTACGTTTTCGCCCGACTTACCAGAGCCCTGAACCTCACGGAGTTTATCCCGAGCGAAGTCGAGGGATTCGGTACAGGGCATGCATCTGGTCTTTTTAGCGAGCTTCTCATGACTCCCGCAAAAAAGCGAAATTTTGGCGGCGGAAAATTTCGTTTTTTTGCGGGAGTGCTGGGGCGTGTGTATG
>JAHIRR010000015.1 GCA_018818505.1 Candidatus Omnitrophota bacterium
AATATTTCTATAGTTATAACCTTTTTTTCTCAAATATCTCAGGAAGGATACAACCGTCCATCGCTCAGCCACTAACAATGAAAATGTTATGAAAAACGAAAGGGTAATAAATGTCCTGCTTACAAATTCCAATTTGAAAATAAAAACCACTGTCGCTAAAACAATCATCACAAGAAAGGCGCCCCTGGCAATGCCCCACACGGCCTCAAAAAAGTTCTTTCTCCTGAAAGATTCATAGAGGCCGCATGAACTGAGCGCAGCCCACCACGCAAAAAGAAGAAACGGCAGGATATTTAAATATCTGGATAAGGCATGCAGATCACCGAAGACTTCTTTTTCTGGAAAAAAATCCAGCGCATACAATATGTGTACATTCTGCCTCAATATATAGGCGAGGAAGAACGAAATTAACACAACGACTATATCTATCCCTATCAATAATCTTCTAAGAAGCTGTTGTTTTGCTTTTAACATGGCTATATCCTCAAAACCTCATAATATATAGTCTGATGTTCGCCCGAGACACCAAAGCTATATTCACTGTCAATAAGACTTATAGGGATTTCTTTTTTTCTACGACCTTTTTCATCTAGAGAAAATACCCTTAAGCCCTTTTGTCTAATCACCTTTTTTATGCAAACTGTTCCTTTAATATCTTCAACTAAAATAGGGGCCTGGCCTGTTTTCAAAACATAGACATCCCTATGAAGATCTTCGTCTTTCTTTGTTATGTGTGGAGCGAGTTTTTGGCCTCTATTCTGAACACGGCCCACGACTACAAGCAATAGGTGTCTTGATGCATCTATATCTTGACTGTCCAGGGATGTTATGGTAAATGTACTGAAATCTGTCCCGCTAGAAAACCTTATACCCTTAAATTCCTGATCTTTTTCCTCACTTATAAAACCCGAAAAAGAAAAGGTCCTGGGGGTTTTTAAAATAAATATACCTTTCTTAAAATCTCTGATTATCTCGCCTGTATCAGAAATAAGCCTCCCATCTCCTCCGATCAAGTCTCTCACCTCAGGATAGCTTATCTCTCTTTCAATTTTTTTATTCTCATTTGTATGAAATTCTTTCTCAATTCTCGAGAGATATGCTATGCCTGCTAATTTCGATCTGTCCTGCCAGGAATCATGCATCTCAAAGAGTTTTTCTATTGGATAAGCTGCTGTATGCACGCTAGACGCCTTATCAACATCTTTTCTTAAAAACATAAGGCTGGCCAATGAGAAAAGTCCCATCTTTGCTGGATCATTAAATATAACTGTTCCAAAATACAGCTTCTTCTCAAGATTTTCCCATGTTAAACCCCAGCCTCCATTGTATGAATACAAAAATAATGCGTCCCAATCATTCAAACCAGCGTAAGCAGCAGTGGTCAATATATCCACTGCCCTCCACTCGTTTGGCCAATTACTCCCCCACTCAGTAGAAATAAGGGGTTTTTTGCCAACCTTAGCTATGGCAATCGTATTTACTATCGTCATGGGATTTAGATGATCTTGTTTTATAAGCGCTCGATTATGTATCTTGTCAAGAGTATCGCAAAGATCCCAATATATATGCATATCTACAAAATCCATCCGGCTGTCTGCTAAAAGCGCTAAGCTATCATATGGTAAATTTGAAGCGCCTATGGGAATCTTTACTCCTATAAAACGCAAACAGTTATACATCTCCCTCTGGTATGTATCCTGCAGTTCGAATAAAAACTCTTTGTCTTCCTTCCATCCTCCCTTAACAGGCTTCAGGTCTCTAGTTCTATCCGCCAGCCAACCTTCCCACATATCTTGTATTTCCTTGTTATAATAAGGCGGGAATTTATCATACAAATGTTTTAAAAAAAGCGAGTTTTCATTGGTCATCTCTACTAAGGCAATAGCAGGTTCGTCAAGATATGCATTTTTGGTGTACGGATTTACATGCGTTAAAAAATCCAATGCGAATTTTTTGCTTAATTCTATAATGCGTTTATTAAAAAACGAAACGCCCCCTGCGCCGTTTCTTATGTCATCGGCTTCTGGCAAACCATCTCCTGGTTTAAAGTTTCTTGCGCCCAATCCTAATACATCGAAACATGTATATATGCCATTCTGTTTCAACTGATAGATAAAATAATCTAATTTATCCATCTGTGAAGCCGAAAGATGCTGCGAATCGCTATATTCTCCATCCACCACTCCCCTTGGCGCTTCGAGATCCAGGAAATGCATTCTTACTATGTTACATCCAAGTTGAGCCAGTCTCCTGGCTATATCCTCTGCCTGCGCGCGTGTTGGAAAGCACGCCCTGCTCGAATGAATATTTAAACCCCAGAATCTCGCCCTTGTCCCATCCTCAAAATAAAAATGTCCGTCTTTTGTGGTCAAGAAACCATGATTGCCAGCAGGCGCGTCCAGCAAAAAACTAAAATCCAACTGCGAACCCTCACAGTAATTCCACGGGATATAAAAAGGGAACCATTTCTCCGTTTCATCCACCAACACCTGCACAGGAAAAAATGCAAATGTTGCTAAAAAGGCGTACGCAATTATTTTCTTAAACAGCGTCCTTATATACATCTATTAACCTCTTTTTATTGTATTCCCATGAAAGTTCGCCTTTCAGGCGTCTATAGCCTATCTTTCCCATCCGATCTCGGCGATCAGCATCGCAGAGTAATTCCATTATCCTTGCGGCAAACTCCTCCACATCGTTCGGTCTGGCATATAATGCAGCATCCCCTGCTGAATACCTTGATTCATTTAAGTCAAATGACACTATTGGCCGGCCCACTGCCATATATTCCAATATCTTATTCATAGTAGACTTATCGTTCAGTGGATTCTTTGGATCTGGCGCAACGCACACATCAGAGGTAAATAGATATCTGAGAAGGTCTTTATCGGATATCCTGCCAGTAAATAAAACCGAGCTATTGAGTCCCAATTCCTCTTTTAGATTTTTCAAATCCTCGATCGAATCACCACTGCCGATCAAAGCAAATATTATATCGTCGCGTTTGTACCTGTTTACGATAATATCTATTGCGAGCAGGAGATAATCAACTCCATCCTGCGGAGCCATAACACCGAGATACGAAACCAGGTGCCTCCTGCCATGTTTAAGCGTTATATCAGACGAAGTCCTCTTAAATCTCTTTAATTCAGGGCCTGTCCTGACAACAAAAACCTTTTCGGGATCCATCCCGCCTCTTGCAACAGCAACCTCTCTATAAGAATTATTGGTAACTATCACCTTATCTGCCGTCTTATATGTCAGATATTCGAGCATCAGTAATATCCTGTAAACAAAACCCTTTTTATCCTTTCCATATTTTGCGAGATATATCTCTGGACAGAGATCATGCTGATCAAAATAGAACTTCTTTCCTAATATTTTATAAAATAGTCCTATTATAAAAAACGTATCCGGAGGATTACACGCATGGATAATATCAAAGTCCTCTTTAAAAAATATCCTGATGCTCAATAAAAATGTCATGATAAGGCAATATAAAAATTCAAAAATATAACTTAAGGATCCCTTTGTGGGAGGAGGAGCACTATACCTATATATATTAACTCCTTCGAGCTTCTCGAAACTTTTTTCTTTTTTAAAGCGTGGGCATATCACGTTGACTTTATAACCAGTCTCCTTCAAAGCCCTCGCCTCAAGCCATACGCGCCTATCAAAAGGAACAGAAAGGTTTTCTACTATTATCAAAATACCCTTATTATTTGCCATTTTTAACCTCAATATGTAAAATCTATTAAAACCTGATTCTTTTTTATCTTTCTCGAGATCTGTTTGAATTGCTTCGTAGAATGTCCTATCAAAATCACCTCTGATCCCTTTAATGCCTCATCAAGAGATCTGCATAAAAGTGACGTAAGGTGCGGTATCTCCTGTTCAATGTATGTCTTATTCGCTCCCATTAGCCCACCCAAAGAGATATTCTTGTCATAGAGCTTAAGCTTATAGCCCTTACCGATTAAAACTTCTGCAAGTTTCACAAGTGGGCTTTCCCTCAAATCATCTGTACCTGGCTTGAAGCTTAATCCTAATAGGGTTATTTTCTTCTTACCTGTTTTTTTGACATCCTCAAGGGCTCTTTTAACAACGAAATCATTGCTTGGCAATATAGACTGGAGTAGCGGTAAATCAAGGCTATCCATTTTTGCTTTA
>JAHIRR010000153.1 GCA_018818505.1 Candidatus Omnitrophota bacterium
AACTAACGAGAAAAGGCGATACGATTAATTACACCTATGATGACTTGAACCGTCTGGAGCAGAAATCAGGTGTAGGAATCGAGACCACAGATTATGACTACGATATCGCCAGCCGGCTAACAGATATCAGCTCTGCGCCATCATCGATCAGCTATACTTACGATGATCTTAACCGGGTAATTCAGGCAACCCAAACCCTACCCTATACCCTATATTATGAATACGACGATGCGGGCAGCCGCACCAAACTAACCTATCCTGACAATACTTATATCACCTATGAGTATGATGAACTAAACAGAATCACTTATATCCGGAATCAGGCATACAGCATTATTGCTTCATATACTTACGATATTCTCTCCAGACGCGCAACCCTTGATTACGCTAAAGCAAAGTAAGGGGGTCAGCCCTCCAAAGTACAAACTAATTGACAAAGATAAAAGAGAGCAGTAGACTAGTGCCATGGCACGCCCCTATCGATTACAAGCAGAGCATTGTTTTTATCATATCACCAGCCGCGGTAATGAGCGCAAGCGCGTATTTCGTAATGAGCGGGATTATGAAAAGTTTCTTGAATATTTGGTAAAAGCAAAAGAACGTTACCGTTGTTATGTGTATGCCTATGTTCTAATGTCCAACCATTACCACCTGCTTATTGAAACTACCCAAGCTAATTTATCTCGGATTATGCATAATATCAATAGTTCCTATACAACGTATCACAATGTGAAATATAAGAGGGCTGGTCATTTATTTCAAGGACGTTACAAGTCTATAGTGGTGGAAAAAGAGAGTTATTATCTTGAATTGAGCAGATATATACACTTAAATCCAGTCCGGGCAAAAGTTGTAGGTAGTCCAGAAGAATACCGGTGGTCAAGTTATCGAGGATATTTGAGCAAAAAGGGAGATGGCTGTATAGATAAAGAGAAAATAGGCGAAATCCTTGCGATGGATGTAAAAGCTTATCGTGAATTTGTGCATCAGGGGGTAGGAACAAAGGAAGAGCCGTTTAAGGAGGTCTACGGGGGCTTTATTTTAGGCCGAACTGATTTTATAAAATCGGCGTTAGATGAGTTACAAGATCAAGTTGAAGGATTAAATGAGGTATCTTACAAGGGGCTCATGCGCAAACAGGTAGTGAGGGAAGCGATAGTTGCTGGCGTAGAGGAAGCCTATGGCAGGTCATTAGAGCAAATACGACAGAGTAAGAAGCGCCCCATGAATGAAAAAAAGGTGTTGATATATTTATTGCGTGAAATGGGAGCCCTGACTAATCAGGATATCGGTGCGCTTGTGGGAATGAAAAAGAGTGCAGTGAGTATGGCAGTGAAGAGTTTGGAAGAGGAGATGACAAGGAATTCGGGATTGCGTAAGGAAGTAGAAAACATAGTTTGTACTTTGGAGGGCTGACCCCTATCTTTATTTAGTTTGTACTTTGGAGGGCTGACCCCTATCTTTATTCAACTAAAATCTTTAGACTTACTTGAGCTCGGCATAAAAAGAAACAATGTCCCGGTTAATCTTACCTACTACATCCGCGATTGATATTATAAGCCTTTATTTTTAGACTTACCGCATATCTTGACAACAATCAATATATATGTTATAATTTAACAGAGGGTAAGTTTTTTTTTACCAGTATCTTAAGTACTTTTATAATGTATATATTAATCAAAGGAAAGAGAATCAACGATGAAACACAATAATCTTTTTATCCAAAGGAGATTTCAGGTCCAACAAGAACCGGATAGCGGCGAGGTCCATTTTATCGGTTCACTGTATTTATCTTATTATTTTTATATAAATGATGTCCTCTATGTTTCTAAATATGCACTCTGTGTAAAAGTGACTAAATCACTTGCTGAGCTCAAACATATCCAGAATTAAGATAACATCTGAGTGTTTTATTAAAAAAATTAAAGCTCCTCAAAAATGAGGAGCTTTTTTATTTGACATTATGCAATAAAATGAGTAGAATTTATAAGATAATCCTATTTTTTCTAATTTAACTATAACTATATATTATTTAAAAGTTTATGTATAAAATTACTAGGCTGAAAAATGGACCACAAGTAGCCACGCTTTCGGTAGGGGGCGCTCATTCTGTTTCCATCGGGGTCTGGATTGGAACTGGCAGCCGCTATGAACCTCGGCATTTAAGCGGCATATCTCATTTTTTTGAACATATGGTTTTTAAAGGCACGAAAAATAGATCATATTTAGAGATTAAACAATCAATAGAAGGTAGAGGCGGAGCGCTTAACGCGTTTACATCAGAGGAGGTTACTTGTTTTTTGGCGAAGGTTTTATCTGCGCATGCCCATGTCGCTATTGATGTGCTGCTGGATATGTTATTTAATCCATTGTTACGCGATGAGGATTTAAAAAAGGAACGCCTTGTGATTTATGAGGAGATTAAGATGTATGTTGACTTACCG
>JAHIRR010000154.1 GCA_018818505.1 Candidatus Omnitrophota bacterium
ATCTGAAAATTGCCTGAAGGTCCTTGAGAGAAGATATCTCAAAAAGGACAAAGAAGGGAAAGTCATAGAGATCCCTGAAGAGATGTTCACCAGGGTCAGCCGGCACATAGCGTCAGCAGATAAACTTTACGGCGCGACAGACGCTGATGTAAAAAAGACAGAAGATAATTTTTGTAATATGATGAGTAATTTTGAATTCATGCCGAATAGCCCCACCCTTATGAATGCAGGAAAGGAACTCGCTCAGTTATCGGCTTGTTTTGTGATCCCCATCGAAGATTCAATGGAATCTATATTCGAAGCGGTAAAGAATACTGCTTTGATTCACCGCTCTGGCGGTGGAACAGGATTTAGCTTTTCCAGATTACGCCCAAAAAATAGTATGGTTCGTTCCACAGGCGGCATCTCAAGCGGCCCTGTATCTTTTATGAAGGTATTCAATGCTGCGACACAGGCTGTGAAACAAGGGGGCTGTCGTCGTGGGGCAAACATGGGGATCCTGCGGATAGATCATCCTGACATACTTGAGTTCATAAAATGCAAGGCAGAGGATAAAGAGATAACTAATTTCAATATCTCTGTTGCAATCACAGAGGATTTTATGAATCGAGTTATAGAAGATAAACAATATGATTTAATAGATCCGCATACAAATGAAGTTACTGGCACGCTCAAAGCCAAAGAGGTTTTTGAATTAATTGTTGAAATGGCCTGGAAGAACGGCGAACCAGGCATTATTTTTATTGACAGGATGAATAAATTTAATCCTACTCCGAAGTTAGGCCAATATGAGTCGACTAATCCTTGCGGGGAGCAAATTCTGTTACCATTTGAAAGTTGTAACTTGGGCAGCATAAATCTTTCAAAAGTAGTTGTAGAAAAGAATGGAAAAAAAGAAATAGACTGGGAGAAATTAAAAATTCTTGTACATCATGGTGTGCATTTTCTCGACAACGTAATTGATATGAATAAGTTTCCTTTAGAGGAAATAGAGGAGATGACAAAGAAGAATCGTAAGATAGGCCTTGGAGTAATGGGCTTGGCGGATATGTTGATACAGCTTGAGATACCTTATAATAGTGATAAGGCAATAGAGTTGGCAGAAAAGATTATGAGTTTCATAACCGAAGCAGCTATGGATAAATCTCGAGACTCAGCACGGACAAGGGGTTCATTTCCTTCATTTAGCGATAGTGTATTTGCCGAGAGGGGCGAAGAGAGAATGCGCAATGCCACATTAACGACTATCGCGCCCACAGGCACCATCTCGATTATATCCAATACCTCTAGCGGGATCGAGCCTCTATTTGCGATCTCTTATTATAGAAATGTAATGGATAATGACAAGCTGATCGAGGTCAATCCATTGTTCGAAGAGATCGCGAAGAGAGAAGGTTTTTATTCCAGAAAGTTAATGGAGGAGATAGCTGATAAAGGTTCTGTAAAGGATATAAAAGATGTGCCTGAAAAATACAAGAAGATATTTGTAACTTCGCACGATATCGCGCCTATCTGGCACATAAGGATGCAGGCAGCATTTCAGAATCATACTGATAATGCAGTGTCAAAGACAGTAAATTTTCACAATGAGGCCTCGAAAGATGATATCAGGGAAGTCTACATGCTCGCGTACAAACTGGGCTGCAAAGGTGTAACTATTTATAGAGATAAAAGCAGGGAGGAACAGGTGTTGAATATAAGTTCAAAAAAGACCAAGGCCGAGCCAGCCCAGGATACTGGGGTAAAGGAAAAGCACGTTGCGCCGCGGCCAAGGCCCGCAGTGACAACAGGCACTACTACAAAGGTCAATACAGGCTGTGGCAATCTTTATATTACGATAAACGTGGATGATAATGCCATGCCTTTCGAGGTATTTATCCAAATGGGCAAGGCAGGTGGCTGCGCCGCGTCCCAGCTCGAGGCCGTAGGAAGGCTCGTGTCTCTGGCGCTTCGTTCCGGGGTGGAGAACAAGAAGATCGTGGATCAATTGAGGGGAATACGCTGCCCATCCCCATCATGGGAAAAAGGCGGAAGGATTTTCTCGTGCGCTGATGCTATTGCCAGGGTCTTAGAGCTCAGGCTTGGAAATGGAAAGATGCATCACAAGGAAGAGGAACTAGAGAAACATTCTCCTCATACAATGATAGAAGATAAATTAGGCAATGTCGTAGGCGTGTGCCCTGATTGCGGCGCTGCGCTGCGCCATGAAGAAGGCTGCGTAGTCTGCCGCTCCTGCGGTTATTCTAAATGTTAAAACCCGATACCTGGATCAAACTAATGGCTTTGGAAAATGATATGATAAAGCCATTCGAGCCACAGCAGGTAAAGGATAAAAACATCTCTTACGGCCTTTCAAGCTATGGCTATGACATAAGAATAACTGACGAATTTAAGATATTCAATCCTTCTCCCTCTCCCCGAAGGGGAGAGGGTAGGGGTGAGGGGATACTCGACCCGAAAAAAGTAGATCCAGCCTTATTCGAGGATTTTAAAGGCCCTGTTTGCGTTATCCCGCCGACTTCTTTTGTCTTAGCGCGATCTCTTGAATATTTCAAAATCCCAAGGA
>JAHIRR010000155.1 GCA_018818505.1 Candidatus Omnitrophota bacterium
AGCGGTATTGACCTTGATACTTGGTTGCCGAATGAAATAGAACATATAATGCCTGACTATTCCCTCTACCCAAACGTTGACTTCAGTATGGGCTTTACTTCTAGGGGTTGTATTCGTAATTGCCCTTTCTGCCTTGTCCGCCGAAAGGAAGGATTTATTAAGGCTTGGGCAAGCGTAAGGGAATTCCTTAATCCTTTGTTGAAGCGTCTGATACTGCTGGATAATAACTTCTTCGCTGCTGAGAATTGCGAGGATACGCTGAATGATTTGATAGAACTCCAAGTTGAAACTGACATCAATCAAGGGCTTGATATAAGGTTACTGACAGACAAATTGGTAGATTATCTCAAGCGGATTAAGGCTAAAATATACCGCTTTGCCTTTGATGATATAGCCTATGAGAAGCAAGTTAGGCAAGGGATTGAGTTGCTATTAAAAGCTGGGATCTCATCAAGGAAACTAGCCTTTTATGTTTTAGTGGGATTCCAAAATGATGAAACTGCCGTAGATAGAATGAAGATATTGGCTTCTTATAATGTGGATGTCTACCCGATGATATATAAAGGACATGACGGCAGGGAGCCTAAGCTTCCTACGAAGCTAACCGAGACCATATTTTGGCGAGGCGGCCGGCACAATCTTAAGAAATTCTTAAGGTATTAATATTCCTCTAATTCGTCGTGCAATATACATGTATTTCAGGGATATATGGGATAAATTGTTATGGGACGAGAATTATATGACCATGTCGCCCCATTGAAAAACGGGGCCCATAAGAAAATTTTAAGCTGCAACACCATTACTATCAACAATTTCTCTAAATATCAAACCATCAAATAGAATTGTCGATGGTAAGAACTAGGCCTCTTATTCTAGTTTAAAGCTCTGAGAGGTTTCTTCTTCCTTTTTCGCTGTTGCTTTTCTAAATTTACTAATATCCCATGTTGCCACATGGTTTTTCATTTCAGAGAAAAGCTTTTTCTTTTCCTGAGAGGCTTTAAAACTAGGGGACAAAAACTTATCAGAAATTAAAAGCGCAATCGTATCTAAAGTTTTCAAAACGAATTTCCATAAAGCAGGATAATCCAGTTTTTTCTGAGCCTCTTCAAAAGCATATATTTGTCTCCTTAAATCAGCAAATGATGATTTTGCTCCTAAAACATCTTCGTCATTACCTTCTAACTTTGATATATCTTCACACACCTGTTTTATAAGATGAACTTTTTTGGCTAATCCATCAGGGGTAAACTTGGTATCAAAAAATATTTCCCTCACTTTTCCATAGGCCGCATCAATTTCTTCCATAGTATTTTTTAGAGACTTGTGCTTTTGTGGTTCCTCCAATCCTTGCTTTTGCTCTTTTGCAATATCCTGTTCCGCTTTTTTCCATACTTTGGGATCCAATCCACCGATTGTTTTTCCATGCTCTTTAGCCCATAACACTGGATCCATATTCACTAGATCCTGAAGCCACACGCCATTTTTCCATTCAGCTTGTGTTTTAGGATCATCACTAAAATCAATTTGCGATATAATACTAAGCCTCTTACTAACCTCCCTCATGGTAGCAATTTGTGATTTATATCTTTCAAGATAATGCCTAGCCAAAGCATCATAATCAAAAAAGTCACCAGACTTAGGCAACGATGCATCATGATAATGCACCGGATCATTTTCCCAAAACAATAATTGATCTATCTCAAACCCCATCTTCTTCAATTCATCCAACCTTGATTGAACCAATCTCTCTATCTCATCATCCGAAATCAGGGTGATTTCATCAACGGCAAGCCTTAATTTATCGATATTTAGTGGTAATTTTCCTTGGTAACGATAAATTTTGTACGCGTTAGCAAGATTTTTAAGAACTGTCGCCGGATCAGTAAAAAATTGGGTAGCTGACCACCCATGATCAATCTTAGCCAAAACATTCCTGTCTTTACCCGCATCATCCTGAATTTTCATAACCCCAAGATTACCAGCATGAATATCATACTCACCCCAAACCAACATAGCAGCAAAAACTTTTTCTCCTCCTTCAAGCTGGCCAAGTTTTTCATATTGTGGCCCTAATCCAGAAGCACGCTTACTACCAGTAAATTCAGCCAAAGTCTCAAAATCGTGTAAAAACCT
>JAHIRR010000156.1 GCA_018818505.1 Candidatus Omnitrophota bacterium
ATGGATACAAAAGGATCTTTCTGAAGGCAAGCAGATCATACTTTTTTTAAACAGGCGCGGATTTTCAACATTTATAAGCTGCAGAAAATGCGGCCATGTGCTTACATGCAAGAGATGCAATGTAAGCCTCACATATCATTTTCATAAGAAAAAACTCATATGTCACCACTGTAATTACAAGATAGATCCGCCTGAAGTCTGTCCGGAGTGCAATTCCTCATATGTAAAGTACTGGGGGCTGGGCACAGAGAAGGTCGAGAGCGAGCTTCACAGGCTTTTTCCCACGGCCAGGATCGCTCGCATGGACACTGATTCGACTCGCAAGCGCGGGACGCATGAAAAGGTATTGTCTAAATTTAAGGATCATAAAATAGATATCCTTGTGGGCACGCAGATGATAGCAAAAGGCCTGGATTTTCCAAAGGTGACGCTCGTGGGCGTTGTCTCAGCTGATACTGCGCTGAATCTGCCTGATTTTCGCTCAGGCGAGCGCACATTTAATCTGCTTACGCAGGTCGCTGGCCGAGCAGGGAGAAGTGATCTGGGCGGCAGGGTGATCATACAGAGTTATACGCCAGCTCACTACGCGATCCAGGCAGCAAAAACCCATGATTACAATACGTTTTATGGCAAGGAGATCTCTTTTCGCAAGGAATTAAATCTTCCTCCGTTTTGCCGCATGGTCGCTTTGACATTTAGAGGCCGTAAGGAAGAAAAAGTACTGAAGGTCGCTGAGTCGTTAAAGGAGAAATTCGAGAAGAGAAATAAATCCAAAAAGATAGAGATCATAGGGCCAGCGCCAGCGCCTATTTCACGCGTAAAAGGCATGTATCGCTGGAATCTATTTTTAAAATCAGATAAGGCAGAGAACGTCACAGCGCTTTTAAAAAAGGTACTAGGCATTCGTAAGAGAGAAGGCGGAGTGCTGATAACGGTTGATGTGGAGCCTTATTAGCTAAAAGCCGAGGTCCAGCCTCGGCTTTTTTTGCCGAGGCTGGACCTCGGCTTTTAGCTGCCAAACTCTCGTTGTATTGTGCCGAGGGCGTCGAGATTTTTTAGGGATTTCAGGACTTCAGTATCCTGAGGATTTATCTTAAGGGCAGCTTCGTAGTTTGATTTCGCGTTTTTATAGTCTTCTTTTTTTAAATATATCTCACCCAATCTTTTCAATATGCTGATATCTTTTGTATTGATGACCTTTGCCTCTTCGAGGTTCTGGACAGCATTTGCAGTAAGGTTATTTTTGTAAAACACATCAGCTATCTTTTTTAAAGTCTCAGTATCATTTGGATTTGAGGCAATGATCTTCTCAAGAGCCTCAAGCGCCTCAGAAATCTTACTTTTTTTCAACATAGCCTCAGCAGATAAAAAGCCAATAAGCCTATTGACAGCAGTCAGTGCGTTTGTGATGAATGACGGGGATTTATCGCCGAGCTTATTCTTTAGCGAGAGATGCAGGTAGTGCCGCGCCTCTAAGTGATCGTACTTTGACGAGAGTATTTGAGAAAAGATCTCGATAGCGTATTCGTAATTCTTCTTCTCGAACGCCAAAGTACCTTTATTATAGAATTCTTTTAGATCCTGTTGATTAATTCCATCAGCCATATAGCACAAGTTTACAGGAAGCTTATATGATTGTCAAGATGCAATATATATGTTAAAATCAAGTGCCATGACAAAGTTAAGTATTAAGATATATCCAGATAAGATATTGAGGAAAAAGGCTGCGCCTCTTAAAAGAGTGGGCGATGATGAGCGCAGGCTCGCACGCGATATGATAGAGACAATGCGCTCTGCAAATGGTGTGGGTCTGGCTGCGCCACAGGTGGGCATAAGTAAACGAATCATAGTTGTCTTAGATGTAGAGGGCAGCGGCAAGGCGCTAGTGTTTATTAATCCCAAGATAGTTAGGAAAAAAGGCAGGTCTCGTTTTTGCGAAGGATGCCTTAGCGTTCCTGATGTAACAAGCGATGTGGTAAGGCCAGAGTTTATAACAGTAGAGGCGCTGAATCTAGGCGGGGAATCTATAAAAATGGAAATAGGAGGACTTCTTGCCAGGATCATACAGCACGAGGTCGATCATCTGGACGGTATCCTTTTTATAGACCGCATCGGGCTTTTAAAGAGGAAGAAACTGATAAAGCAGCTTGGACCAAAGGTGTGCATGGAATTATGAAGATCATTTTCTTCGGAAGTTCAGAATTTGCAGTGCCTGTTTTAGAGGACCTGGATGTCGCGCTGGTAGTTACACAGCCTGACAGAAAAAAAGGAAGGTCTCAGAAAATTTCTTCTACAGCTGTAAAGATGAAGGCAGACAGCTTAAAGATCAAGGCCTTTCAGCCAGAAGATGTCAATTCTGAAGAATCAATAGAGTTTCTGAAAGGCCTTGGGGCAGATATTTTTGTTGTTGTGAGTTTTGGGCAGATCTTGTCTAAGAAACTGCTGGACTTACCCAAGCTCTACGCATTGAACGTGCACGCGTCTCTCTTACCAAAGTATCGCGGCGCAGCGCCAATAAACTGGGCAATTGCCAATGGCGAGAAAGAGACAGGCGTTACTATTATAAAGATGAATGAAAAGATGGACGAAGGAGATATTGTTCTAAAAGAAGCCGTGTCGATCAATAAAGATGAAGATGCCGCTCAGCTATCGGATAAACTTTCCAAAAAAGGAGCCGAGGTTTTATTAAAATGCTTAGACTCTTCTATTAATTTTGAGAAACAAGATAGCAGTAAAGCTACATACGCACCTAAATTAAAAAAAGAGGATGGCCTGATTGACTGGAACTGGAGCGCTGAAGAGATTTACAATCGAATCCGCGCATTTGTGCCATGGCCTGGCTGCTTTACGCATTTGGATAAAAAGATATTAAAGATATATAAGGCTAGTGTGCGACCCGAGCCCAGCGATAAAAAACCAGGCACTATTCTGGAAATTACAAAGGAATACATATCAGTTAGCGCTGGAAAAGGCATTCTCAATATAAAAGAACTGCAATTAGAGTCAAAGCGCCGCATGAGTGTAAAAGAATTCATCCCAGGCGCTAACTTTACCCCGTTCCAAATTCTAAAAGATTCTCAATGAATTTGGAGAAGCTTATATTTTAAAAGGATTCGATATGATATATGCGATAGGCATAAAGAATTTGGAACGGGGTTTACATTTAAGGTCTTGCTTTAAATGTAAAGTTAAGATATAATTAGGCCTTAAATATGCCAGAATTACGAAAAGATCCTATAATCGGGCGATGGGTTATTATCTCTACTGAGAGGGCAAAGAGGCCCAGTGATTTTAAGGTGTCCCATACTGAGGTAATAGAGGAGGCCTGTCCGTTTTGTCAGGGCCATGAAAAGGATACTCTTCCTGAGGTCTTTGCATTCAGAAGCAAGCGCTCGAAAAAGGATGGGCCTGGATGGGATGTCCGTGTGGTGCCGAGCATATCTCAGCGGCTTGATGTGAGCGGTAGTCTTGATAGGCGCGGTGTAGGTATGTACGATGTAATGGACCCTGTAGGCGCGCACGAGATAATAGTGGAGTCACCCGAGCATTTCACAAATATCCATGAATTGCCCAGAAAACAGATAGAGCTTGTAATACGCTCAAGCGCCAACCGAATTACAGAGCTTGGAAAAAACCAAAAGCTTAAATATTGCCTGCTTTTCAAGAATCACGGCCTAAGGGCAGGCGGATCCAGGACCACAAAGCACGTGCGTTCGCAGATCATAGCCACCCCTGTCACACCGACAAGGGTAAAAGAAGAGCTTCGCGGCGCGCGTTTTTATTATAAATTTAAAGACAGGTGCATATTTTGCGACATTGTAAGGCAGGAGCTGGAGAGCGGCGAAAGGGTTGTGATGGATACAAAGACCATGCTGGTAATAGCGCCTTTTGCCTCGAGATTTCCTTTTGAGCTATGGATATTGCCGAAAGCACACTC
>JAHIRR010000157.1 GCA_018818505.1 Candidatus Omnitrophota bacterium
AATCGCCTAATTTCCACGCGACCCAGCCATGCGCGTACTCGTGTATTATTACAGCAAGAAAAAATATCGAAAGTGTTATTAAAAATCTCATCGGCTTTGCGTTGAGAATGTCAGGTTGCCTTTTGGTTCAGGCGCCTTGCGCTCCAGCGTAAGGCCTTTAGAGAATGTTGTTTTTACAGGGGCTAACTTGACTCCTCGACTTCGTCCTTCGACGCGCTCGCCTCGCTTCGCGGGCGAAGCGGGCTTCGCTTGCTCAGGACTCGCTTCGCTCGGATCTACCAGCTCAAGTTCAAACATCAGCTGGCTGGCGTGTATCCAGCCTGCTGTTTCCTCAGGCGGTTTTATCTCATACCAATCATCTTTTTCTGATACTATCCGAAGCTCCTGCGGACTTGAGGCTTGGCCAAGTATGGAATATTTTGTTCCAGGCCCTGCCCTAAGATTCACGCGTGTGGCATTGACCTTGCCCTTCGACAAGCTCAGGACTTTGCCTGTACCTTTTTTATCGATAATATCCACATAATCTTTATTGATATAAAGGTGCGCTGTTTCTGGCAATGCGACCTTGAACCAGCTATAACGCTTATCAACGATCTTAACAGGATCACCCTTTTTTAGTTTACCCAGGATCTCATAATTTATATTATCCCCGGCCCTTACATTCGCCCCGTCATTATTCGCAAAGCCTATTTTAGGCAATGCTTCTTCTTCAAGCGAAAAAGAAATCTTGCATAATGAAACTATCAGAGCAATCATCAAGAGAAATGCTTTCAATGTTTTCATATACCCCCCCCTATTACCTCCGCAACCTCGGAGGTTGCCAGCACGGCAACCTCCGAGGTTGCGGAGGTTTGTTCCGCGATTACTTCTTCTTGGCTTCTTTTTTGCTCTTTGCCTCAGGTTCTTTCTTAGCGCCCACGCCTGGTGCTGGGGCTGCGCCTTCAGCTGTGACCTGGCCTTCTTCAGGCTTTTCTGCCGCCTTTTCCTTCTTTACCTTGGTCCTTACTATCTTGAGTTTGGGCATGCCAAAGACAGAATCCTCGTCTTTTAGAATGCCTTTTTCCTTTAATGCAAGGAACTTTTCGAACCTCTTTAAAACCGTCCTGTGCCTTTTTCCCGCCTTAGAAGTCTTTAAACTCGGGTGCTGTGACATTATTCCCCCTTTTTGACATAGCAATCTTTATATGTCTCTTTTAACTTCTTTTCCAATTGCTCTGCGTACTTTTTTTCACTAAAACCGCCCACATAAAGCTGATAGTAATCTCCTGATCTCTTAATATCAGCCTTGTATCCTATCTTTCGCAGTTTTTCTCGTTCCTGCTCTGCTGCCCCCTGAGCCTTAAAAGCCGCCAGCTGTATTACGTAGTTATCTTCTGTTGTTCGGTTCTCGGTTCTCGGTTCTCGGTTCTCGGTTTTTGTTTCTCTGTTCTCTGCCTGCCCCGTACCCGAGAGTAGCGAGTGGTTCGGAGTCCCTGCCGTCTCCCGCCTTCCTTTTTCCACCCCCAGCGAAAAACATATTATGCACGACATCGTAAGGCCTATCGCGACAAATATTACATGCTCATAAGAAAGAGTCATGCTTTTTTTTAAATTAGGGAGCAGGATCTTTGTCTTTTTCCTTATCTTCCTGTCAGATACCTGAGACTGACCAAACAAATCCCTCTCTTGCCTATCTTGAAATCTTGCGCTCATATGTCTTTATGTACTTTTCGATCTTTTTTAAAATGTCCTTCTGGTTCGTATATGAATAAGCCTGCGTAGAAGCTGTTTTATGACTTATCAGTATCTTTTCTTTATCCAGTTTTTTCAGCACCTTTTGGACCTTGTCCGGATCACAGCCTATCCACACAGAGATACCCTTTGCTGTATCAATACATTGAGGATTCTCATCAAAAAAAAGCAATATTTTTTTTGTAATATCGTTCTTGAATAAGGCTGTTATATTTTTCATAAGAATATCTGCTTAAATTCCTGTTTGCTCGAGAGCGATATAAATGCCTTTACCACATCCGGATCAAATTGTGTGCCTTTATTCTTCTCTAATTCCTTTGTGGCCTGCATCATGTTTTTCTTCCTGGATACCATCGCATCAAACGCGTCCACCACGGCCATGATCCTCGCGCCTATCGGGATATCCTTGCCCTTTAATCCTTCAGGATAGCCTGTGCCGTCATGCCTCTCATGGTGATACATGATCGTGGGCATGGCAGGCTTTAAGAACTCCAGGGGTTTTAGTATCTTCAGGCTTTCAAGATGCTGTTTCTTTATTATGCTGAATTCTTCTCTTGAAAGTCCGCCGCGTTTTTTTAGTATCTCATCCGGTATGCTGAATTTTCCTGTATCTGGCAGGAGCGCCGCGTAGCGCAGGTTAGTGGTCTCTTCCCTGGATAATCGCATCTCTTCCGCAAGTGCCATCACTATTTTTACAAACTGCTCAGAATGTGTATATGTGTGCGGGGATTTCGCGTCCAAAAGGGCTGCGAGAGATTTAATGCTGCCATAGGCCATTTTTTCCTGCTCTTCATACATCTGGGCATTTCTAATAGCTATCACTGCCTGCTCTGCCAGCGTGAGCAGTATTTCCATGTCAAACTTAGTGAAAGGAGTGTTGTTGGCCTTATTTCTGGCACAAATGATACCTATGATGTCTTCTTCAACAAGAGGAACGCATACTGAATTGCGCGACAGGTCAGCTTTACCTGTCCTGGCCACCTTACATATTGCGCCAGCGCCTATCTTTATTTTTCTATATTTTTTACGCATACTGCCCGCATTGAACTTTAGATCTATGACTGCCTTTGGTATTAGGTAGTTTTTTGAAGTATCCAGAAGCATTATTGAGCAATATTTAGATCGCATCACCTGAAGCGTGAGCCTAGCGATCCTTTCTATTAATTCATGCATATCAAGCGTTGATGTGAGAAGTCTATGTACGGTGTGTATAGTGGATAGCGCTATGGCCCTTGGCCTTATTGTATCGTAGAGTTTTCTAAGCTCCTGTTCTTTTTGAAAGTCCTTGAGGGCAAGATCTATGAAGAGTTTCATCACAGCGAGTTCTTTTTTGTCTGGCTCCCGCCGCAGATTCAAGATTACGACAAACCCGTAAATATTATGCCCCTGCGTTATAGGCACAGAAAGGCAGGGCTTGCCTCGTGAGCCTTTAAAGACCTTGATCTCTTTTAGAAGGGCAGGTTTTATGTCTTTCAGGCTATTTGGAATTTTTTTTCTATATCGTTTCTTGGTTTCAAGAGGCGCGTATTCGGAATCAAAGAACAAAGAGTCCACTTTCCTGCCCACTATGTCAGAAAACGCCTCTTTAAACAGCTGTATGGCGCTGCTGCCGCAGAATCTTAAGAGAAACTCCTTTTTTTCTTTTCCGTTAGACTCGCTCATAAATATAATATTTAATTTTAATAAAACGCGAATATACGCGAATCAAACGCGAATAAACGCGAATTCAAGCTGAGTATTTGCGAGTATTCGCGTTAAATTGTTTTTTGTTTCTAAACTCTCTCATAAGGGTCGAATAATTTTTTGTACTCGTCCAGGGCAAACCTGTCAGTCATTCCAGCCAGGTAGTCACATACGACCCTGTAAAGGCCGTATTTTTTTGTCTTTTTCTGATCAGAAACAGGGAGCTGTTCTGGTTTTTCAATATAGACATTAAACAGCTCTGTAATAAAGCGCTCAGCCTTATTAGACATGCGCACGACTCGCACGTTCTTATATAGATTATCGCTTAAAAACGCGCGCAACTCCAGTCTTTTTTTCTGCATGCCCTTAGAAAATGATATTAATTTTTCAGTATGCGCCCTGACATCAGATACGCTTTTGATCTGCGCATCTTTGATATTTTTTTCTGAATTCCCTACCAGGTCTTTTACGTGCGTATCTATAAGAGACCTGATCGTCTGGTATCTTTGGATCTTATCAGATAAATCGTGGCATTTCTTTTTTATATGAGAGGCAGCGCTTTTCCATAGTTCCAGGCCAGAGAGATCCTTTGCTTCTATAAGGCCTGACGCTATGCCATCGTCTATATCGTGATTATCATAGGCGATCTCATCAGCGGCATCAACGACCTGGGTCTCTAGCGTCGCTGATTTTTCAGGCTCAAGTTCTACGAGCCTTTCTGCCCTGTCAAAAAGCGTAGTATGTTTATTTATGCCCTCTCTTACTTCCCATGTCAGGTTAAGCCCGGGAAAATCCGGATACCTCTGCTCCAGTTCATCCACCACGCGCAGCCCCTGGAGATTATGGTCAAATCCGCCATTGTCTTTCATCAAAAGGCTCAGCGTGTCCTCTCCCGCATGGCCAAAGGGCGGATGGCCGATATCATGCGCAAGGGCAATGGCCTCGACAAGATCTTCGTTCAAGGCCAATTCCCTGGCGATCGAACGCGCGATCTGGCTCACCTCTAATGTATGCGTGAGCCGTGTCCTGTAATAATCGCCTTCATGATTTACGAAGACCTGGGTCTTGTATTCAAGCTTGCGGAAGGCCGTAGAATGTATGATCCTGTCCCTGTCCCTCTGATAGCAGGACCTGTATACAGGCTCTTTTTCAGAGTGTTTTCTTCCTTTCGTATTCTTGCTCTGCATCGCATAAGGAGCAAGAATCACTTTTTCGCGCTGCTCTATGTCCTTGCGTGTCAGCATATAAGGTTTGGACAACTTCGTAAGTTACCCAAATGGGTAACTTACGAAGTTGTCCATGGTTTATTTTGTCAATAACTTGCTCAGCTCTTCCAGCGACTGCGGCATTACCTTTGTATTTGCTGTGACTGGCATGAAGTTTGTATCGCCATCCCAGCGTGGCACAATATGAATATGGATATGACCTCTGTAGCCCGCGCCCCCGACTTTGCCAGTATTGATGCCTATATTAAAACCATGTGGTTTGAGCTTCTTTTCAAGTAAACGCTGCATGTCTTTTACCAGTTTCATCATATCCAGGAGTTCCGCGTCATTAAGCCCTTTTATATCCTTCACATGTCTGTACGGACTCACCATCACGTGCCCATTATTATAAGGATATATATTCAATATGGCAAACGAGAACTTGGATTTTTTTACAACATAATCGTCTTTATCTGGCCTGGCCTTCAGGCAAAATATGCAGCCTTTCTTTTTCTTTGCCTTTACGAATTTGCTCCTCCAGGGAGCCCATAATTTATTCATGTTTACCTCCACAGAGGTTACAAGAAGTTACAGGATGTTACAAGATGTTACAAGAAGTTGCTTTGAAGACCTTGGTATCCATACTCTTATGCAACCTCCTGTAACCTCTTGTAACTTCTTGTAACCTCATGTAACATCCGCATATAATTAAAGCTTATGTATCTCCGCTTTTATTTCTCCCTTGTCTATCTCAATGACCCCGTACGACCTATAGGGAGCGATTACGGTTTCTGTAGGGCTTCCTGGATTGAAAAACAAAACCCCATCTATATATTCATTGGTAGGTTGATGCGAATGGCCAAAGACTATGATGTCAGGCTTTTTCGCGAGAAACTCTTCTTTCATGATATCCTTGAGTTTTTCAGGGCTGCCA
>JAHIRR010000158.1 GCA_018818505.1 Candidatus Omnitrophota bacterium
ATCCAGGCGTATAAATTAGTTAAGAAATACGTAGATTGCCAACTCCTTTTGGTTGGTAATCGCGCAGCAGATGACCCTGAAACAGATAAGATCTACAAGCAAGTCCTTGAGGCAAAAGGAGATGATCCTGATATCCACGCGTTACTTGTCGAAGATATTCCTTATGAGATAAATGTATTTCAGAGAGTATCAGATGTAATGGTGCAGAAGTCTATAAGGGAGGGCTTTGCCCTCACTGTTTCTGAGGCGTTGTGGAAGGCCAAGCCGGTTGTTGCATCAGCCGTAGGCGGCATACCCCAGCAGATAAAGCATAAATACGGCGGGCTTTTATGCCACACTATAGAGGGCGCAGCATTTGCCATAAAACAGCTACTGAACGCGCCTGAATACGCCAAAAAACTCGGCGAGAACGGCCGCGAGCACATAAGACAAAACTTCCTCCTGACCCGCCATCTAAAAGAATACATGCTACTATTTCTTTCCCTCTATAACGAGAAAGATGTGGTAACGCTATAAAATGATTGACAGGAGCGCACAAAAATAGTATAATATATTTAATAATAAATACCTTTAAATCAGCCCTGAGAGGCTGGAAAGGGAAGAAAAAAGTGGATATTATAGAGAAATTTAGTTATAAACCTTCTTGCTTTAATTGGCGGGAAGGTATTTTTTTTGGAGGATAGGTTGGCAAGGAAAAATGTTTTGACAAAAGAAGAGATAGATCGCGCAGTTACAAGGATGGGCCATGAGATCTTAGAGCGGAATAAAGGCTCAGAAGGCCTTGCGATCATTGGCGTTAGGACGAGAGGGTACGTGCTTGCGGAAAGGATTGCTCAGGTGATCAATCGCATAAATGGCGTTAGCTTGCCTGTAGGAGCGCTCGATATAACGCTTTACAGGGATGATTTAAGTCTGGTGTCTGAGCAGCCGATAATGCACAAAACAGAGATAGATTTTGATATAGAAGGAAAGACCGTGATTCTAGTCGACGATGTTTTATATACGGGCAGGACCATCAGGTGTGCCCTGGATGCGCTTGTAGATTTTGGGAGGCCCAAGACTATTCAGCTGGCAATTCTTGTGGATAGGGGCCACAGGGAACTTCCCATAAGGGCTGATTATGTGGGCAAGAATCTTCCGACATCGCAAAATGAACTGGTACAATTAAACTTGGAAGAGATAGATAAGGAAGACAGTGTTTTTATAGAACCCCATGATTAACCTCGTAGGTTGCCTACGGCAACCTACGAGGTTTACAAAATATGACCAAGCAGACTAAGAAAAAACCAAATTGGGCCCACAAGGATCTCCTTGGCCTGGAATACCTTTCAAAAGAGGACATAGTTTTACTCTTAGATACGTCGGATTCTTTTAGGGAGATACTGGATCGCCCCATAAAAAAGGTCCCTGCGCTTCGCGGAAAGACAGTCGTAAACCTATTCTATGAACCTTCTACAAGGACAAGGGTGTCTTTTGAGATCGCTGCCAAAAGGCTCTCAGCTGACGTAATAAATATTGCTACTGAGGCATCGAGCGTGAAAAAAGGCGAGACGTTGAACGACACTGGTAAAAACATAGAAGCGCTAAAGGCAGATATTATCGTGGTGAGGCACGATTGTTCTGGCGCTGCGGCCATGCTGGCGCGGCACGTAAATATAAGCGTTGTCAACGCCGGTGACGGATGGCACGAGCATCCTACGCAGGGACTCCTGGATATATTTACCTTGAAAAAGAAATTAGGCCGCATAGAAGGCCTTAATGTCAGCATAGTTGGAGACATAGCTCATTCGCGCGTGGCGCGTTCAAATATATGGGGTCTGACTAAATTAGGAGCGAATGTCACAGTGTGCGCGCCTGCCATGTTGATACCGCCCGGCATAGAAAAGATGGGAGTCAGCGTAACTAATAATATAGACGAGGCGCTTGCCAATGCTGACGCCGTGAATGTGTTAAGGATGCAGTTCGAGCGCGATGAAGAAGGCGCTTTTCCGAAGCAGCTGGAATATTTTAAGAAATTCGGCATAACAGAAGAGAGATTACAGAAGGCCAAGAAAGATATTA
>JAHIRR010000159.1 GCA_018818505.1 Candidatus Omnitrophota bacterium
CTACTGACAAAGCGGTTAATCCCTCAAGCGTCATGGGAATGAGCAAGCGTATTGCTGAAATGATTCTGCAGTCAAGATCAAAAAATAGCAAGACAAAATTTATGGCTGTGCGTTTCGGAAATGTTTTAGGTTCTTCAGGTAGCGTTGTGCCGTTATTTAAAAAACAAATCGCCGAAGGGGGGCCTGTAACTATTACCGACCATAATGTTGAACGCTACTTTATGAGCGTAAGAGAAGCCGTAATGCTGGTATTGCAAGCAGGGGCGCTCGGACAAGGCGGTGAACTTTTTATCCTTGATATGGGTGAACAGATCAAAGTTATGGATATAGCCAAAAATCTTATTTCGCTATCGGGTTTTACCCTGGGCAAGGATATTGAGATTAAAATTATAGGATTACGCGCGGGAGAGAAGCTTAGCGAGGAGATACTCTTAGATAAAGAAAAAGATAAAGTTACCAAGCATGAAAAGATTTATACCAGCCAGCCGCAGGAATTTAATCAAGCTGAGTTACGTAAGGAACTTAAAGAGCTCAAATATTTTGCTGATATGGTTGATGGCGCAGGAGCAGTAAAAAAGATGAAGGAGATCATTAAAAGGAGCTAAGAAATGAATAAACTATTTAAAGGATTGAGTTTTCTTGTAGCTATGGCGTTGATAACCGTCTTAAGTATGGGCTGTGCAAAAAAACCCGACAAGAGCCAGGTAGTCGCCGAGATAAATAATTATTTAGTAACTACAGATGACTTGAGGGATGAAGCTAAGCTGAGTATCTATTCCGCATCTAAAGAGCAAATACTGCAAAATATTATATATAAAGAGCTTCTATTGCAGGAAGCCCAGAGGATAAATCTTGATAAAGATAAGAATTTTATGAAGGAGATTGAGAATTACTGGAAACAAACATTAATTAAAAGGCTTATCAATATGAAGGGCAACGAATTTTTGGCGTTCTCTCAGGTAAGCACTGATGAAATTAAAGCAGAATATAACCGCCTTAGTAAGGAGAATGCCGGTAAGATAAAACCTTATGAACAGATGTCCGGTGAGATCAGGGAAAGATTAAGAATCAAGAAAGCGCAGGTTTCGCTGGATAGCTGGATCGGCAGCCTAAGAAAGAATGCTGAGATTAAAAAGTACGATGAAGTATTAAAGGCTATTAAACTCAAAAAGATTGAAAATTAAGTATATGGAGGCCTAAAATGACTAATGAAATGTATAAACGCAGAAGGATCCGTATCGTAAAGATGGAGTTTCAGAGAAATTTTATCCTGAAATTCTGCGCGATAATTATCCTTTCGGCTTTAATTATTGCGGCGATAGTATACGCATTATCCATCTCAAGCACGACTACAGTATTTGAGAATTCAAGGCTTGAAATCAAAAGCACCGCAGATTTTATCCTGCCGCTTTTAATATTAAGCAGCTTAGTGGCAATTATAGGCGCAGGTGCGGTGACCGTTATCGTCACTCTCTTTATCTCTCACCGGATCGCCGGCCCGCTATACCGGCTGGAGAAAGATATCGGGGAAGTTAATAAAGGAAACTTAGGCGTGGTGATCCGCGTACGCAAGAAAGATGAACTTCAGGATCTGGCAAAATCTTTAAACCAGATGCTTAATTCTATCCGTAATGCAATATCAGAAGTAAGTAAAGATATCGAGAGCATAACTGCTGCTGATCTTTCAGAGAAAAATAAACAGAAATTAGAAAACGCCAAAAACATTTTAAAAAAATTTAAGTGCTGAATAAGTAAATGAGAGATAAGGTATTTATTCTTATGGTTTTAGGGTTCCTTCTGGCGGGGTGCCAGTCTTTGCCTATTGAGAAGGCAAAAGATATAAGACTGGGAGAGGAAGCTCCCCAGTGGTTAATCTCTAAGAATAATCGAATCACGCTGGTTTATCTTTCCGATATCAATCTTAAAAGGTTGGAGGGCAGGTTGCGTTCCCGCTGGTTCTCGGTCTCCGCGGTAGAAAAGGACCTCTATACAAATCCAGCTTATAGTGTTGAGCAAAGGATTATTGCGCGGCTGGAAGCCATTCTACTGCGGGTGGAAGAAATCTTAGC
>JAHIRR010000160.1 GCA_018818505.1 Candidatus Omnitrophota bacterium
ACAGAGATACTCTTTTCTTCTATTATTACAGATACGGATGTGCTCTATCAGGTGGAGCCAGGCGATAGTCTTTCGAAAATCGCGAAGAGATTCAAAACAACAATTGAACTTATAAAAGCTTCAAATTCACTAGAAAGTAATACTATACTGGCCAATTCAAGACTAAAGGTCTCGACTGCCAGATATAAGATATTGATAGACAAGTCTCAGAATCTTTTAACGATTTTTTCTGGCGATGAGGACATTGTAAAGGTCTACCCGGTTTCAACAGGCAAAAATGGATCTACGCCAGCAGGGACTTTTACCATAATCAATAGAATGGAAGATCCTGTCTGGTATAAAGAAGGCGCGATAGTGCCTGCTGAGAGCCCTGAAAATATTCTTGGTTCGCGCTGGCTTGGGTTTTCTGAAAGAGGTTATGGTATTCACGGGACAGTAGATCCGGACAGCGTGGGTCAGCAGGCTACACAGGGCTGCGTAAGGATGCTCAATGCCGACGTGGAGGAGTTATACACGATTATTCCAGTCGGGACGGAAGTTACAATAGTGGAATAGACCTCCGCAACCCCGGAGGTTGCCGTACGGCAACCTCCGGGGTTGCGGAGGTAGCGCGGAAGGTAGTTAATCAATGGCTACAGGATTGGATTTTGAAAAACCTATATTGGAACTGGAGCTAAAGATAGCAGAGCTGAAGTCTCTTGCATCAGATGGCAGCATAAATCTTTCCGCAGAGATAAAGACGCTCGAGGAAAGGCTCGAGAAGGTCAAGAAAGAGATCTTCGATTCTCTTACGCCATGGCAGAAGATACAGATCGCCAGGCACCCTAAAAGGCCATATACCACCGATTACATCAACATGATAATGGTGGATTTTGTTGAGCTGCATGGCGATCGCATGTTTCAGGATGACAAGGCCATGATTGGAGGTTTTGCCAAGATTGACGGAGAAAAGGTCATGGTGATCGGCCATCAAAAAGGCAGGGACACAAAAGAGAATCTCATGAGAAATTTTGGCAGCGCTCATCCAGAAGGTTATCGTAAGGCAATGAGATTGATGAGGCTTGCTGAGAAATTTAAGGCACCTATAATTACTTTTATTGATACACCTGGAGCATATCCTGGCATAGGAGCTGAAGAGCGCGGCCAGGCAAATTCCATTGCGCATAATCTGATGGAGATGATATCTTTAAAGGTGCCGGTGATCGTGACAGTTATAGGAGAGGGCGGCTCAGGAGGTGCGCTTGGCATAGGCATAGGCGACAGGGTTTATGTGATGGAGAATGCATATTATTCTGTGATATCTCCTGAGGGGTGCGCTGCTATTTTATGGAAAGACAGATTAAAGGCGCCTGAAGCAGCAGAAGTGCTGAAGCTTACCGCAAAGGATTTGATAGGTCTTGGTATTATTGACGGAGAGATAGAAGAGCCATTAGGGGGCGCTCACAGGGATCATGAGAAGTCTGCTCAGGCAGTAAAAAAATGCATAAAAAAGGCATTAAAGGAGCTCAAGGCAATTCCCGTAGATAAATTATTAGAGAAGCGTTACGAGAAATTCAGAAACATGGGTAGTCAGGTTTAACCCGTTTAGCCCGTTGGCCCGTTAACGGGCATAACGGGCTAACGGAAATAGCCGGAGTGGCGGAACTGGCTGACGCGCACGACTCAAAATCGTGTGAGGCGACCCCTCGTGTGGGTTCGACTCCCACCTCCGGCACCATGAACCACTCGCTAAGAATATAAGTTAAATTACACCTTCGCTCGGGTTCATGGCTTCGCCATTTAGTATAACGCTCGCTGTGCCCTGTACCCGAACGAAGTGAGTGGTACAGGGGCTTCATGGCAGGCCATTAGATACTGGGGCGTGCCCCGTTCCAAATTGCCCGATTTTACGAATGGGGCAATTTGGAATGGGGCTGTAGTGAAGCGGGATCACACGACAATGGCATTGTCGCATCGCGGGTTCGATTCCCGCCAGCTCCACCATTTTTGAAAACAAAGTTTTCAAAAATGGTGAGATCTCGTCCTCCGCCGAAGGCGGAGAGACGGCTCCACCAATTTTACTTAAATCTTATGACAGAGCAATTTTATCCGTTTAAGAAAATCGAAAAAAAGTGGCAGAAGGCATGGGAGAAACAGGGTCTTTTTAAGATGGATCCTAAATCTTCTAAGGAAAAATACTATTGCCTCATGATGTTTCCGTATCCGTCTGCATCTCTACATGTAGGACATGGCAGGAACTATATCATAGGCGATGTTGTGG
>JAHIRR010000161.1 GCA_018818505.1 Candidatus Omnitrophota bacterium
ATTTGACACAAACGTCATATATAAAGGTTCGCGGCTCAATGCAGTAGACCATCTCACGTTAGCGCAAAATAAAGGATTTTCTCATCCCAGGGTAGGCGCGCCATTTGTAATAGCAGACGGTGTATTTGGCCAGGATGGCAATGAATACGAACTCGACTCAGAGTATATAAAAAAGATAAAGGCCCCTTCTTTTATCGGCATGCTGGATAATCTTGTGGTGCTGTCGCATATTACATGTCATATATTAGCAGGGTATGCAGGCGCGTTAAAAAACGTCGCTATGGGCATGGTGTGCAAGCCCACAAAACAGGTACAGCATTCTTCTCTCAAACCGTACATAATAGAACAAAAGTGCACATCATGCGGGTGCTGCATAGAGATATGCCCTGCAAAGGCTATCTCTAATAAAAAAAGCCGAGGTCCAGCCTCGGCTTTTTTTATAGATCAGGCAAAATGTATTGGCTGTGGCGAGTGCCTTTGCGCATGTAAATTTGACGCCGTATTTATAAACTGGGGTGAAGATGCAAATGTATTTGCAAAAAGAATTGCTGAAGTAGCTGCATTTATATTACCCAAATTCAAAAACAGTTTTTTCATAAACCTTGCCTTTGACATAACAAAGGAATGCGATTGTATATCCACGAAGAATGAAAGAATCGTATGTAAAGACATCGGTATTCTCGCGTCGAAAGATATAATAGCTCTTGAGAAGGCGACCATAGATCTGGTCAATAAAGACGAGGATGTGATCTTCAAAGAACAATCCAGGAATTCACACAATACGACCCTTGAATACGCGCACAAAAAAGGCCTGGGCAATCTGGCATATAATCTCATCGACTTATGACAACATTTCAAAGATTATTCGGCATAACAAATTCAGAGGTCAAGAATACCTGTATGCTTCTGCCGCTTGTGCAAAAAAATGGCCTGGAGTGGTTAGGTGTAAAGGATCTATCGAAAGGCAAGCTCTACAGCTCTGGAAACAGCAAGGACTTCACAGTAATACATACTGGCATGGGCCCTGCATTATCAGGAGACGCGGTTTTATATCTTGAGAAAACCCCTTGCCGGAATATAATCGTCTTTGGCTCCTGCGGCCTGATAAAAGAAGAAAAAGATCTAAATATAGGGGGCCTTGTCACTCCTGAGAAATGCTATTCCATGGAAAGTTTTACGGATATGCTCGCGCAGGAAAGAAAAAAGTATGATCTTTTTTACCCGGATAAGACGCTCCTTGAAAAACTCCCGGAGGTAAAAAAAGTGACCTGTGCCACGCTCGGCTCCTTGAAACTCGAAGAAGGATATAGAGATTCGTTTGAAGCAAAAGAGATTCAGGTAGTTGACATGGAAACTAGCGCTATATTTTCCGCAGCGCAGCATATAGGGAAAAAGGCGATTGCGCTATTTTATATCACTGATATCATAAACAAAAAACCTTTTTATAGAGGCTTGAGTGCTGCAGATAGATTAAGGCTTTCTTCTTCGATAAAATCCGCATCCAATATCCTATGCGATCTTATAAAAAAGAATCTGCGAGACTAAAAAAATCTCAAAACCTCGTTACCCGCCTTAAAACAAATAAAAAACAGGAAATAACAAGGCTTCTCTACGAGATATCAAAAAGAGAAAACATAGAACCTGAGTCAATCCTCTCCCCCTCACCCCAGCCCTCTCCCCTACAGGGAGAGGGTGCCAAGAATAAATCCCCTCTCCCCGCAGGGGAGAGGGTTAGGGTGAGGGGGGATTTTGCTGAAATAAAAAAGACTCTATTAAAAAGAAGGTTCCCCCGCGCCTACCCATCCAATGTCCATCTTCCAAAAATAAAACTAGATAGTAACTCAGCTCAGGATACTAGAGAGCTAAAATTCTATCCAAAAAGAATCTTTGTGGAAAAATCTGCAAACTCCTCTACCCTAGCGCAAAGATTCAAGAAATCCTTTCCCAAGGCCAGATCTATAGAAATTAAATCTCTCAAGGATCATCTTAAAGAAAATAGAGGCCTTACGATCTCTGATTATAATAAAAGAAAAGATGCCATCTTTATCACATATGAAAACTATGACTTTTTTAAAAAATGTCCCTGTACAAAAAAGGCGATCGGATGCGGCTATCATATATTTAACCTGAGCTTCGGGTGCCTGTTCGACTGCACTTACTGCTATCTCCAGGAATACACTAATAGCCCCGGCCTTATATTTCCCGCGAACATTGATAAGTTTTTCAAAAACTTCTTTTTATATAAAAGGCCTGGCATGCGCATAGGCACAGGAGAATTCTCGGATTCTTTAATGCTCGACCATATAACAGAATATTCTCTTCCTATAATTGAATTTTTTAAAAAACATAAAGACGTAAGATTCGAGTTTAAGACAAAAAGTATAAATATAGATCATCTATTAAAAGCAAAACACGCTGGCAATATAGTAGTTGCATGGTCATTAAATCCGCAAAGAATAATTGATGAGAACGAGTTTTTTACGCCTTCGCTTACCGAACGTCTAAATGCGGCTAAAAAATGTGTTGCTGCAGGTTACAAGGCCTCGTGCCATTTCGACCCAGTAGTATATTTTAAAGGCTGGGAAAAAGAATATAAAAAAGTAATTGATATGCTCTTTGACACAATAAAACCAAAGGACATAGCATGGATAAGCATCGGCACGCTAAGATTTAACCCTAAAGTCAAACAAACAATCGAGGCGCGCTTTCCTGGGAATAAGATTCTAAACGAAGAACTGGTCCTGGATTTTGACAATAAACTAAGATACCCTGACAGCATACGGCAAGAGATCTACGATAGTATGTTAAAAATGCTATACAAGCATTCTAAAAAACTTCCTATTTACCTCTGCATGGAAAATAGTTCTATATGGAGAGAATTAAAACTAAGACCGACTGGACTTTTCCGGTGAGACCTTTATTGCCCTTTCTGGCCTTGCAGGGCATTTATTCTGACAAATCCCGCAGCCAATGCATAGACCTGGGTCAACGTAGGGTTTTAATACTCCGTCCTCTTCTATCACCTTAATGGCCTTATTGGCTACAGGGCAATGTTCCTCACATACAATGCACTGTATATTCTCAGACCAGGCAAGGCATTTTGAACGGTCTACCTTTGCTATGCCAAGCCTTGTTCTTTTTTTCTCTTCCACGTTTAACTTTGGTATAGCGCCTGTTGGGCAGACATTTCCACAGAGAGTACAGGTATATTCGCAATAGCCGATCTCTGGCACAAGATGCGGGGTCCACATACCTTGCAGGCCTGATTCAAAAATAGCTGGCTGGAGCCCATTAGTCACGCAGACCTTCATGCAATTTCCGCAGCGTATACAACGATCCAGGAACTCCCCTTCTTTTAATGCAGCAGGCGGCCTGATTAGCTTTTGTGCTGTTAAACGCATTTTATTTCTGAATCCCAGGGACAAAAAAGAGGCAAACATCAAGAAAATAAACTCACGGCGTGACAGATTACCTCCGCAACCCCGGAGGTTGCCTGCAGGCAACCTCCGGGGTTGCGGAGGTAACGACCAGGTAAACTTAGTCCCATGCGTTGGGCAGTCGTATATGCAGTCCATGCAAAGTATGCATTCGCCTTTTACACAACTTAAATCCTCGTTTATAGCGCCCATCCTGCAATCTTCTTTGCACCTGAGACAATTCGTACATTTTTCAACTACACGGCTCAATGGAGAAAATCTGGCCACTAAAGAATATATTGCTCCTAAAGGACAGATCGCGCGGCACCAGAACCTTTTTGCTATTAATACAGACAGGCATATCAAAACAAAAAATATCAAGATCATACCTGAGTGAGAAAAATAATAGGTGTTGATCCCAAGGACTGAAGATTTGAATAAGCGATAAAAATCATAGAGAGGTGTGTAATAATCTGTCTTTATTATAAAAAATTTAAATACTCTATCAAGGCCGAAAGTAACGCCTGGAATAAGATTCAGAGAGACAAACCTTGCTGTAATCACTATTGGATCAAATATCCAGGCGATCTGGATTCCAAGGAAAGAAGATACAGCAATTGCCCCTAATATGTAGAATTTTATAGACCGCGCGGCTTTTTTTTGCAATGCCTTTACTCCGCATAAATCAATAATCGTACCTAAGGGGCAGATCCATCCGCAGAAAAACCTGCCAAATACCAGAGTCAGCGCCAGCATGACAATCGCGAATATAGCGCCTGGCAAAATGATCCGCTCGCTTATGGAAGTAAATATCATTATTAATGGATTTATCTTAAAGAATGCGTCTGGATATGTCGCTGACCAAAGGATATATATGAATAATGCGAGAAATAAAAATTGAGAAGATCTCCTGAGGATAACTAATTTTTTCATATTCATCTATGATTATCCACAATGTAGGGGGCCCTTAAGGGTCCCCTACATTGTGGATAACTCTAGTATGTCAGCTTTCTTTGTGTCGAACTTTCCGAAACCTCGATTTTTCGCTTCTTGAATATAATTAACAGATAAAGGATCGCGGCCTACCAGCTCTGCCGCGTAAGTATCAACCAGGGTCGGATCTGTGCCGACTATTAATGTCTTATAATCTTCTACATCTTGAAGGTTTCCGCCCCTAGGGCCATTTCTGATAAGCACCCTATAGGCATCTATTACTGTTAAATCTGGCTTAATAAAATCTGTAAGATCTACAAGCTTAACCCCTATATTATCGTGTATTATGGCCCTGTCTCCGCCGCAAACACCCATGAGATTTTTCATTGAAAGAGTCAGTCCTGTAAGGCCATGGTCCTTTAGAATAGGTACATTTATAAAGGTATCGCATTCCAATGCATCTCTATAAATCGGCCAACCCTCCATAGGGCTTTTATAAGAAAAATGCGCCTTTATGTAATTCCACTCGTCAACAAAATAGACATTCGCGCCTTTGTCTCTCGCTGCGGCAGCTACGCCGCTATTTTTATAGCAGAGCTTTGAATCATTGCAAGACCTCTCAAATACATTGACCCTTTTTGCGCCTGCTTTAAAACAGAGTTCCACGAGCGCGGCAACCACCATTGGATTCGTGTTGCCTGCATACTCGGGGGACCTATCCCATGCCATGTTTGGCTTGATAACAACCTTATCTCCCCTTTTAACAAACTTTTCCATCCCGCCAATGGCCTCAATTGCCTTAACAGTCATTAAATGAGGGTCTTCTCCCTTTGCAACGACAAGGTCATGATCAGTCACGATCTTTTTCGCTATCCTGGCATTTTCACCTCTGGCCATTTTTGGAAAAATGCCGCTGAACAGCATAGTACCAATTCCAGCCAGACACAGTTTCAGAAATTGCTTGCGGGATATCTTCTTTTTAATTAAAGACGCGAATAGCTTTTCCATGCTATTTCCTCTTTTGTAATACCAACTTATTGTTTAGCGTATCTATCTGAAAATTAAATTTATTCAAAAAAGACATGCCAAGCAATCCATCCTCTATATCTTCCTCGGCATCCAGTAAAATCACAGCTCCTACGTCCTTGACCTCGGCATCCTCAACACGCACGCTGTCCAGAACTACATATCGCGCCTCTATCTTTCGGCCGTCTGCAAGTTGTACCTCGATATCCTCTTTATCTGATGAGCCCCTATCTATTCTTAATTCCTCTGCTATACGATTAGATAATACAACAGTAGTCGCTCCAGTATCCAATAAAAGCGAGGCATTTATCTTATTATTTATAAGCGCGTCTACGACTATACGTTGGCTATCTTTAGAAAAACTTACCTCTTTTGGCTCAAGTTCTTCTCTGCGCCTCTCTTCTTCTAACTCGCGCGCCCTCTCTGATCTCCTCTTTTCCTCCACTTCTTTTTGCTCCTTCCACCCCTTACGTATAGAACTGACCTGCTCAGGACTTGAGCGATCTATGTTATCTATCTCTGTCTTTCTAAATTTTACAGTCCCAAATCCGACATCGAGCTCAACTGTCTCATTATCCTCTTTTGCAATTAAACCCTCTATGCTGCGGCCATTCTTAAGGTATATGGTGTCAGCAAGAGATCCTGAAACAAGGCCAAAAAGTAAAAAGGAAATAGGTATTAAGATCTTAGGATTCATATGTCTATAAATAGAATATCACGAAGACCCGAATTAGCAAGTGAAATTCAGTCACAACTTACGGAATAAAATGACGTAAGTTGTATGGCTGAATTTCATCCCGAGCCCGCCATAGGCGGGCGAGGGATCTGCTTAGAGAGATTGCTTCGCTCCGCTCGCAATGACAGCAGGGAATTTTTGCTTTACCTTTAAGTCCCCGGCATGATAACATAGTAGATGTGAAAAATGGAGGGTCATCATGGAGTTTTTTGAGGCAGTAAAGCAAAGAAAAAGCATAAGGGAATTTTCTGAAAAGGCTGTTGAAAAAGAACTCCTTGAGAAGATAATCGACGCGGGCCGAGTCGCGGCCACAGCCAGGAATGAGCAGCCATGGGAATTCGTGATCAGTTCTGATAAAAATATACTTGGTAAAATCTGCGGAATGTGCCCGAATGGCCCTTTTATCAAGGACGCTCCGCATTTAATAGCAGTATTTTCAAAAGAGACAAAATACTATCTCGAGGACTGCTCCGCTGCCACACAAAATATACTCCTGGCAATAGAAGCGCTTGGACTGGGCGGATGCTGGGTCGCAGGAGACAAAAAGGACTACGCAGAAAAAGTAAGAGACATATTCAACGTGCCTGAGGGTTATAGGCTGGTAAGCATGATATCTCTTGGATACCCAAAGATCCCAAAAGGCCCAAAGGCAAAAAGAAGCACAAAAGAAGTCCTGCACTGGGAAAAATGGTAAAGCCTGTTCCACCGCGTAGGTGGAATTAATTCCACCTACGCGGTGGAACAGGTAAGGAGCATGGGATGACAGATAATCCATTGTGGAAATTCTTGGATGACACAGGTACGTTTGTAGCAAAGAATCCGCACAAAGTAAGCAAGTTATATTTTCCACTCGCCAATGAAAAAGGTCTGCTCTCTTCTATTACTCCCACGCTACATGGTGATATAAAAATAGACCAGGATACGTTTCTCATGCCTCCTGTTTCTGCTGAAGATCTGAGCAATTCGAGATATAACCGTAACTTCTGGATTTACATCCAAGGTTATGGCGCATGGTCAGCCGCTTCAGGTGAAGTAGATAAATCCCTGGTAGAAGCAG
>JAHIRR010000162.1 GCA_018818505.1 Candidatus Omnitrophota bacterium
CAGAAGGCATTGGAAGTTCTTGCGCGCTACACCAGAGCCCTGGCGTTTGGCGCCATATTTGTGAATTTATTCTTTGTGGAACCCAGCAATATATTGATCTTTATGACCAGGACTATCATTCAGGCAGTTGCGCTTATTGAGTCAGCGGGATCTATTATTTTCAAGAAGTCTTTATTGGGCCTAACAGTTCGTTATCAATTTAGGCCTCCTGCAACCACAGGCGGCGCAAGAGCCATAATTTCCTATGTGTTGTTATATGGAGGATTTATCGCAACTTCAATGGGTCTGGGATTGGGCGTGACTGGCTGGTTTGAGAGCGCTTTTATGGCTGGCGAGATTTTTAAGCTAATAGCAGGCGGTCTTATATTTGTGAATTCTCTATATTTATTAAATTATGGCCTGTGGGTTTTTATGACTGGAGCTGCTTCACATGCTGTTAGTTTTCCTGCGCAGTTTAGTCTGGTTGTTTGCACGATTGGCATAATGATGCTTGGCCTACCTTTATATATACTGGCATTGCCAACAGGCATATTTATTATAGCAAAGATCATGAGCCTTATTAAATTAAAAAAAGGAAAGCCAGAGGTAGCTGACTTAGACGCTAAAAAAACTGCTATAACGTTCGCAGGCGGGGATTGGTTGGGGTCTTCAATCTTTAAAGGTATTAATCAAGAAAGGAAATGGGATGAGAAAAGTGGCAAGTACAAGCCAAGTGACTATGAAAAACTTGTCAAAAGATGGATAGAAATCAAGAAAAAAGATGACGAAAATTTAAAAATAGAGACATACATTAAAGGTTATGACAAAAATGGTAAAGAGAGAATTTTTGTTAAAACCTTACAGGCGATAGAAGATAGAGAGCTTCAAATAATTAGAGAGACAGATGAGTTTGTTAAGAGATGGAGATGGATGAGGACGAATGATTCAAAGAGTGTAGAATTGATACGCAGGAATTTAGGATTAGAAAATCTTATTTTAGACAAAGAAATAGAAAAAATTAGAGTTTGGTTTGATAAGTTGCACGCGGCAGAGATAGAGTCAGATATTACATTATTTAATTTAAGGCAGCTAGACGATCCAGTTATTCTTAGGGAATTGGAGTTGGAGTACCTGAGGCTAAGATTTAATTCACAGGATAAGCAAGATATTGTAAATGGGTGGAGGATAAGGCGGCATTTGTTTGAGATGATGAATGGAGGAGGGCAGTCCCAGGATACAGGTATAAATCTTACAGAGATGGCAGAGGCATTAAAAGAAAATGACCTTAGCGAGAAGGTAGTATTTTATATAATTAGTAATAAATATAATGGTGGACCTACACCTGATGAGGTTAGGGAAAAAATAGATACTGCTGATATGGTTGAATTTCGACAGAGAGAGAAGCTTGCTTGTTTAATAGAATATATTCTAAATGGCAAAATCTTGGATCATTCAAGAGATGTAGATATAACCAAAGGTACTGCTTATGTGCTATATGACTGGACACCATTTGCATCCAAATCTTCTATGATGACAGGTATGGATATGGTAGGTGAAGAACTTTTAAATATTAAATCCATGCTTATAATGGATAGAGATGCTAGCTGTGGCAATATGGATTTATTAATAGAAGATATAGAACGCGCCCGCCAGGACCCTAATATGGTAATCATTGTGCCTGGCAGGGCAACTACAAATGTGCGTATGCCTATAGGCCAGGCATCACAGTTAATAGAAGAAGGCCATAGATCTTATGAAAAAGGCGTTATGGATGTATTGGGAGGAACAGGCGGGGAAACTGTAGGTACTGGCTGGGGAAATATTGTGTCAGTATTGTATGGTAAATCAATGGAGGCGCTGCAGAGTATTAGACAGCCTACTGTTCCTTTGACCTCTCGTTTAAAAAGACTGCAGTTAGCAAAAAAAGGAAGATGGAATACTCTGATGGCATCTTTATTCGGCCTTATTGGTTTTATACCTAACGCAGTCGGCATAAGTGAGGACATCTGGGCAGTTGAGCAAGCAGCTCATACGGCGATTGCCTTGGGCCTGAAGCCCAAGATGCATAGATCAAAGGCATTCTGGCATAAGGTTAGAGAATCTTATAGCCATACGTCCTGGTTTAGCGCCTATCCTCGCTGGTCAGGTGGATTTTTACAAAAATGCCGAGACCTTTTAATGATAAAAATCCACGAGCTTGGGCCATCTTCGATATTTGCAAAAGAAGTAAAACGAAGCGGAGGTAGATTTTTCATCTCTGCGCCTTTTGCCCTTATTAATATTGCTATAATGCCGCTTGCTATCTTTTTTGGTTTAACGCCTTTTGTGGGGATAAATCTGATATTCTGGTTAATAGGTTTTGTCTTTAATCAGGTATTAACAATTCACGGATTAAATGCATATATTGAAGCAGCTGGATATAATTATGCTACAGGTTTTCTAGGCGGTGTGGCGGCTTTTATCTTTACCGGCAGTATTCCTCTGGCAATATTGGCTTTTGTGGCAGGTGGATTCATAATAGGGTTAGGCAGATGGATTTCTGTGCGTTTCAGGGATATGATTTTATTCGCACA
>JAHIRR010000163.1 GCA_018818505.1 Candidatus Omnitrophota bacterium
AGAATTTGTAATGTCTGGAGGAAAAGAAAGTGCATTTGGTACAAAGGTTGGCGAAGTAGTCAGGTCTGTTGGAGGCTTATTGTCCTTGAGAGCTGTCTTGCTTTCAGGTTTAATACTTTCTATCACTAATTTCATAGCCTTATTAAAGCTGGACCTTTTAAATACTATTATGGTGTTTCCGACATTAATGGTAGGTATTGGCTGTATGATAGGCATGTTTGTCATGAATGTTAAGGCCGGAGAGAATTTGGTGACGAGCAGTAAGATACTAAAGCCATTTGCAGTATTGTTTAATAAATCTTCCAAGTTGCTTGGTTGGGGCATGGGCTTGACTACAGCTTATGGAATAGCGCTTGTGTTGAGCGCTGGATTACCATGGCTGTGGCTCCCGCTTTCTATAGTTTCAGCTCAAGCTGCACTCCATCTTGCTGGCAAGAAGAGCAACCCTGTTTTTACGCGTTTTGCCTCTGAATTAGGACGCGCATATTGGACATCCATGGGTGTTTTAATCTGGTTTATATTTGTGCCATTTTCATCTATGATTATTTTAACTATAGGAGGCCATCAGACAGCGATACCAATTATCACTTTAGCTAGCTTGTTTTTGTACGCAGCTTTAGGAATCGCAGGCCTTATATTTTCTGGCAGGATAGTTGCCATGATTGAATTATGGCGCTGGAAGATAAAATATAATAAATTCTTAGGGGAATATAACGGAAGAAGAGACGAACTCGGATCTTCAGAAATTGCTAAAATAGAGGCGCTCGTAAACCAGATCCATACATTTATAGATCAAGAGGCATATAATTATGCTGGGCAGTCCCTGGATGCGGCTTATCGCATTCTCGGCAGCAATCAGTCAATTAAAAAAGGTATCCAGCAGCAGAAAGAATCTCGCAACGCGCTGGATCAGTTCGTGAAGCTGCGCAAGGGGGATGAGCTATCCTCTAACCGTAACATTTTTTCTTTGCCGGATGAGAAAGCGTTTTCGGATCAGCTTGAAGGAGTTAGTATTCATGATATAAGGGCTGGGCCTGTCTCTGTAAAAGATAGTCCCTTTCAAAGTAAACCCACCCTTACTTCAAATAATTCCCTTAAGCTTAAACAAGAGCAGGCTGAAAAGGAACATAGATTAGAGAAACTCATAATTGTTGCCCATCGTGGCGGATATTTTGAAGGAGTTAAGGAAAATACAGTAGAAGCTATAAGCAGGTCAATCAAGCTGGGTGTTGACGCTGTAGAGTTTGATGTGCAGATGACAAAAGATGGCGAAATAGTCGCTATTCATGATGAATATATTAATAAAAAAAGAATCACTGAAATGGAGCTCAAAGAGATTAGGGAGATAGATAGAGACATCCCTACGCTTAATGAAATATTTAAGGTTGCTAAAGGAAAGGTCAGATTACATATTCATATTGTCTGGACAGAAGGGAAAGACAGAGCAATTATAGAAAGATTAGCAGGGTTTATTAGAAGCAATGGTATTGCAAGCGACGTTCTTATTATTTCTTTCTACGCAGGTGACTTACAATCGATGCGCAAGATTTATCCTGAAATTAAATGTTGCCTTATTTTTCAACCAGAGAGATTGCAAGGAGCATTAAAGGATTCAGACAAGATGCAGCAGCTTATAAGAGAGACGAAAAACATTGGTCCAGATTATATAACACTGCCAAGACAAGTTAAGGTTACTGCAGAAATTGTGAATAAATTGAGATATGAAGGGTTTTCTGTTGATGTTAATGAGGTAGATGTAGAAAACTTATTAGGATTAAATGCAGATATAGTTACTGCAAATAAGCCTGGGGTTTTACTCGATGCGCGGAATATGTTTAGAGATGCGCAAACTTTAATTTCTTTCCTTGCTCAGAGAGATGAATTGCCTTCCAAGGCTGATATCTTGATGGTTTTTGGTAGCGAGTATCTGGAAGGTGTTTTTGAGGCTGTCGATTTAAAAGACAAAGTTGATGCTATTATGTTTGTTGGCGGCATAGGTCATTCTACGGCTAATTTAATAGATAAAGCCAGTTATTATTTGGATGTAGAAAGAGATGTGTTAAGTAATTTGTCCGAATCTGAAATTATGCATCGTGTATTTAAGCAGGAATTATTGAAACGGCACAAAAAGCTAGGCAATATACAGGTTTATCTTGAGAAAGAATCAAGGAACTGTCAGGAGAATGTTGAGAAGGCAAGGGATTTAGTTGAAAAGGAGAAATTAGTTGCTAATAAGGTAATTTTAATTCAGCAGCCACCTCTGCAAAGAAGGATGGGGTTGACGTTTGATAAGCACTTTAGAGCTAACTTTCCAAAGGTTAAAGCATTTAATCATGCTGCATTTATTCCCGATAAAGACTTATTAAGAGACAAAAGATATGTGGCTACTTTGATAGATGAAGCAGAGAAATTAGAAATTTACTCAAGGCCACAATTTAGCTATATATCAGGACTTAATATAGACGGCGTTGAACCAGGAATGTTGCCACAAGATGTCAAGAAAGCCATTTACTCGCTTAAAAAGATGTTTTATCCAGGAAGATTCGTGGAGGCAAATGGAACACTGGTAGCGAGCCACTTAAGAATAGGCGAACAGGCACGGACTGATATAAATCTACCTATACAGGTTGAGACAGGAACTTACAGGGCAGGCTCATCATTTACTAATTTTGCAACAGAGCGATATCAGGGAGTACTGCATTTAAAAACTGGCGCAGCAGTAGTTAAAATTGGCCATCGCAGAATTAGCTTAAAAGCAGGCGATATTATTTCCTTATTTACAGATTCAGATGTAGAGTTTACTGCTGATTCAGAATATATTGTTTTCAGGCAGACTGATTCCTCTTCTACGCAAGTAAATCTTAAGGAAACAGTTAATAACGAAATAGCTATTTCTTATAGAGATAAAGAGGGTAATTTAATAGCTACATTCCATAGAGCCGATATGCATTTCCCCTCAAAGATGGCTATGATGACACCTGTGAGCGCTGCTATAGGCATTGGAATAAAGATAGCTGATGGAAAGGAAGAAGCGCATCGCCATGGAACAGAGGGAAAAAGTAAGATGGAGATACCTCTATGTATAAGTGGATCCTTCAAGGCTTATTTAGCAGATATAGAAGGTAAAGACGTAAAGGGAGTTGATGTTAAGAAGGATGAACTTTTGGTTTTATACCCTCATAGTGCCCATGGTTTTGAATTTAATGGTGCTAAGATGGCTATCATACTACAGGATCCAGCATTAGCTGCGGAAAGGTCTGATAAGATAAAAGTTAATATAGAACAACAGAAAAAATCTCGCAGTGCACTGGATCAGTTTGTGAAACTACACAAGGGGGATGAGCTGTCCTCTAACCATGATATTTTTTCTTTGCCTGAAGAGAAAACGTTTACAAAAGTTAATGGAAAGGCCGTGGCGAATGGAGTGAGGGCCGGACCGGATGGGAGGATAAAAACCGCTTCTTTCAAAAATACACCTACCATTAGTTCAAATTCTTTACTCGGGAAAAAGATCAAGCTTTCTTTGGATTTTATGAAAACAATCGATAGGCCAGTCAAGGCCACGCTGGTCATGCCCATATATGGGGATGCGGATGAAGTTGGTTTGAAGGCGACGGTAGGCCAGCTGCAGGAGCTTGTCAAGGCTAGTCATGACAATTTTAGCTGGCAGCTTATTTGTGTGGATGATGGTAGTCCGGACAGGGAATTTGCCAGTCGCGTGAAAGAGATGTCACGTTCTGTTCTCTTGTCATTGCGAGGAGGCACCGAAGGTGCTGACGAAGCAATCTCAAAAACGGTTAGTGAGATTGCTTCGGCTGCCTTCGGCAGCCTCGCAATGACAGGGGGAGAGGGTGAGATTGCTTTGGCCGCTTCGCGGCTTCGCAATGACACGGGGGAGACCTTTGGAGCTCCTAATGACATGGGAGACGATAGGATAAAGGTATTGACAATCTCTTCTGAAGAAAAGCAAGGCAGAAAAGGCGGGGCAGTGCATTTAGGATTTGAAGAGGCGCTGAAAGGCGATGCTGATTATATTGGTTATATTGATGCTGATAGCTATAAGAGCATTGATAATCGTCAGTTAGGGCTTTTGGTCGAGCCGCTATATAAAGGTGAGGTAGATGTTGCTATTGGCTCGCGCTGGTGCAAGGATGGCGTAGCTGAGAATATGCCATTTCTCTTAGCCCAGTCCAGCAAGATATATAACAGGCTTATTCATTTAATACTTCCGCGTCTAAAAGATATAAATGATACGCAGAGGGGCTTCAAGCTCTTTAAGAGAGAAGCTGTTTCTAAAATCTTACCTTTAGCCAGGGATAAGTCCCTTAGCTTTGACACAGAGCTCCTGATTTTGGCAGGTAAGATCAGCGAGGTTGGCATCTATTGGTATGAAACAGGAAACCGCACCTTTAACATGTTCACAGAAGGCCCCAAGATGCTGGAGAATGTATGGGAGCAGAGGCAGAGGCTTGCGTCGAACGAGCTTAGTAATAATTTTTCAAAATCAAAACAGGCCTTGAGAGTGTTTTTTAATATACATAATTTAAATGTAGGGGAGGGCGCCCTTATTTTATTGGCAGAGAAAATGTCATGCGACCCTGATGTTTATAGCAAGGATATTATAGTGAAGTTAGCCAATACGATATTGGCCAGGAGGAAAAATAAAAAACGGGTTATTACCTTAGAAGACGCAAAGAACTTGATAGCAGAGATAGAGTGGTCTGTTGTATTGGATGAGTTTGATGAGCTGAAGGCAGAACCAGGCGTAAAGCAGCCTTATTTTGCCTTATCCAGAAATATAAAGGCTATAAAAAATCTTTGCGCCAGGCTGAAGACGAATACTGAGTGGCATAAGTATTTTGATCATTATAGCAGCAGGGCCTTGGATTATTTAAAGAAGAGCGACCTTGATCTTATATATCCTGATGATGCAGGACTTATCATGGCCTCGAGGATAGTGAGAAATATAATCAGAAATGATCCGAGTGGATATAGCGATGACAGCATAGAGATTTTAGTATGCTCGGCCATATTCAGGGAAATAAAAAGGCTTATAGATTCAGAAGAGCCAGATACAAGATTCGATGCAAGAGTCCGCCGCATATTGTCCAGGGAGGGGAAAGACAGAGAATTCATAGGTAAGGTAATAGCCGTAGTAAATGGCATAGAAGATAGCGGTATGCATGAGGATTTATTAATAAAGGCGCTTGATGGAGCCGCAGAGTTAATAAAACCGATTAAACTCAGGAGGATTAGAAGAGTCTTTAGCGCTGGCTATGAGACAGCGCCTTTTACTCGAATGCTGGCAATAAGCGCGGTTATAGCGGGTTTATTTATTATAGCGCCATATTTTGCTATAGGCGCAGGCATTTTGGGTGTTTTAGTATCTTTCTTGCAGCCGCGTGAACAGAAGATCCTGACAGATACACAGAAGTTAAAGTTATTTCTTATGGATCTAAAGGCGAATAAGAAATCTGACTTGCATTTGAGAGAGGTATTGACTGGCGCGCCTCATAAGATAAGGATAATAACAGATAGAAAAGATGCGAATCTAAACTGGAAAGACAAATGGTGGAGACTCTTTCTATATCCTGTCTGGCTGTCAGAGAAGGAGGGAAACGTTATTATAATAAATGCATGGAATCACCTAATGTTCAGGAATAAGGGCATGCTTGAGCATTGGTTTTTACGCGCGCTGTACAGAAATTATATCTATACCAGAAATAACGGCAGCGGAATTCATGCAAATAAATTTTTCATGAATGCAGAGGCAGATTATTTCGCGTTTACAAGGAGCTGGACCTTACAGTCTATAGCGCCGGCAGCTTTGTATATAACGCTTAATACTATTATCGCGTTTTTTATGTCAATAAAGGACTATATTGTCAGAAATATTCACGGCCTGATAGGTCTTGTCAGGGCCTTGAGAGGATTTAAGGAGATATTACCTCAAGGCCAGGCCTCGATCATTAAACTGGCAGGTCTAGTCAGATCTACCAACGCCTTTAATAGATACAGGGCGTCGCGTGATCTGCCTGTGGCAATTGTGTTTGATCCCAGGGCTTATAAAGGGGATCTATCCAATGAGGTATGGAGGATAGCCTATGTAGATGGCGAACATTTTAAGGGCTTAATACCTGTATGCGCGAATGAAAGGAACTCTGCGTTTACAACGTCTTTAGCTGAGTTGTCTTATCATGGGGCCAAGAATGAAAATGATTTTGGCGCTCGCATTAAGACACTGCTGGATGAGACAGTATATATTGCCAACAGGATGGATATGAAAGGATTTTTATGGAACAATCCTTTTGACGGCGCAGCAGCAGTGATCCTGGCTGATCCTAATGCTTCAAAGAAAAAGACAATAGAAAAATTCTCAGGCTCTATATCGATCTTAAAAAAGGAAAGCATTGGTAAACAGCTTATCCTCAAACCCGGATTTAATACCAACGAAGAAACCATGAAGCTTGTCAGTGAGAATTGCAGTCTCGGCGGGGCTGGTATGGATATCGCTGTTACTTCGAATCCAGGGGATAAGCGCAGCTGGCCGCATATAAAATGGCAATTATCAGCTGTCGGGATCATCGAGAGCTTGATCACAACTGTAAGGATGCTGAGAAAATACGGAGATAAGGTCCCGAAATTTAAATTGGGTCAGGATGAAGAGATCTCAGTCATATTGTATGGATTCAGAGATATAAATTATTCTATTTTCCAACTTTTAGTGGAAAGGTATAGACATTTAAATATTAAAATAAAAGGCGTATCAGATGGTAAAGGCGCTATTTATAATTCTAACGGCCTGGACCCTAAGATTCTAAAGAGATTAAAGAGAAAAGAGCTCTCTATTATTAAATATAATGACGAGATCGATAATTCTACACCTGAGGCTGAGATCTTAATGGGTGATGACATTTTAAGCAAAGAGGCGGTCTTTCTTATTCCAGCGGCAGGTACAAGGGCCATAAATAAATGGAACATTGATAAACTGAAAGCAAAGGTGATACTTGAGGCTGGAAATCTGAACGTGGATTGGAAGATCATACAAGCGCTTCACGATAAAGGCATACTCTTTATACCAGGCCTTATCACGAATGGCGGAGGCGCGCTTGGCTCAGCAAGGGAATTTATTGATTTACAGAAGTCTAAATCATTTAAGCCGAATAGAGATGATATAAGGCAGCATCTCTTGCATCTAATTGAATGCACCTCGATCCTCTTGAATAAATTGACGCTTGAGAAGTGGATCGAACTGAATAAAAATGATTTTACTCCTTCAGATATCATTAACCTGACAGCGGATCTAATAAGAAAAAAACGCAACAAGTTACTTTTTGAGCCTACAGATGAGACTATAGCCCTGGCTGAGCGCAAGGCAGTCCTTATCATGCTTGAGCATGTAGCCTGGCTTATGGCCTCGTGTGATGTTGCGCATAAAGAAGTTTTATTTGGATCCAGTGATATGAAGAGGCTTATGGAAATTTTATCAGATTCAGATGATATTTATGAAAGAATGGACGCGGCTTATATCCTTGGAGAAAAAAGAGCAGAAGATGCAGTGGATGTACTGTGTAAGGCTGCGATGGATTGGTCTAGTGATTACAGGGTGCAGAAGAATGCCTGCCAGGCGCTGGGTAAGATCGGCTCTGCAAAAGGCCTTGAGGCGTTAAGGAAGGTTGCGCTGATGAGAACAAGCAGTAAGGATAGAGAAAAGGTTTTAAATGAAGCAAGGCTTGCTATCCAGAGCATGGTTCCGGATGTAGAGGCATTCTTAAAGCAGGTTAAAGATGTAAAGACAGTGGAGATCTCAGATGAATTGATCGAAAAGGAGGCGAATGAGGCAATAAAAGGCTGGTATAAGATGATCAAGCTGTCTATGAAAAGGCCAGAGCCCTTTATGCTCAGGAGGTATCTAGATGGCGACTGCGGTTTTGCCGCATGCGGAAAAACAACTTACGCGTATAAACTCATGGACAAGATAAAAGAACTCCTGCCAGGCTATTTTAAGAAATGGAAGATAGAGGGGAAAATCTCAATGTCAGAGGTAATTGTAGATTCGCAGGATGATTATCTTATTGGTAAAAATGATAGAGTATCACAATTACATGTTCTGGGTATAAAGGATGTTGCAAAACATGAGACATGGATCGGCAAATGGGACTTTAAATGGTTTTTTGAAAATATCACAGGGCTCTTTGAGGGCGATGCTATAGATAAGCCTATTTTTGATCATTCAACGCGCAAGAGGAAGAAAGAGGTAGAGCATATTGAAGCGGGAAACAATATGATCATTATCGTAGAAGGGATATTTATTTATACAGACCCATCTATAAATCATAAGTTTAGCCGCAAGGTGTTTATTGATGCGTCGCGGGAGACGAGGTTAAAAAGGGAGATTCAGAGATATATTGATGCTGGCAAGTATTTTGACCTGGCGCTGGATGAGTTGATCGCAAAGGCTGAGCGCAAAAGCGCCACAGAGGACCTGCCCATAATCCAGAATGAGAAAAAGCTTGCCGACCTTATCATAAGCACGGAGAACATAAAAGTCCCTGAGTATGTAAATGGTTTTGTGAACGCGTTAAAGGAATATAAAGAATGGGAAGGCCCTGAAAATGTGGCACCATTAACCGCAAAGGCAGAAAAAATACAGAGTTTATTTAAGGATGCCTCATTTGACGGAGTCCGCGGTTCGCCTATAGGAGAAAAGACTCTTGTACGGCTTTACCAGAATACTCTCGCAGAAAAAGACACGCCTTTATTCAAAACCCTTTCCGGCTTAGTCACCTTACAGAATCAGGACAATTGGACAGAAGTCACTCCTGAGCAGAGATCCGAGAATCTCGACAATATAATATTAAGGCATGGCATGGAAAAACAAACTCATAGCTTTATCTACGAAGCCATTGGCGCATCACTTGCTTTGAATAGTATTTTAAATAAAAGATTCAAGCTCTATGTCTTTGATTTTGACGATACGTTGGCCAGGGCGGGGCACAGGATAACAAGGAAGATGCTTAAGGAGCTGTTGTTTATATTGAAGCAGGGCGGCCATGCGGCGATTCTTACGGGCAGGGGCATGGAAAGAGCTGGGCAGATAGCCGGCTTAAGAGAACTGCTTGTTGAAGATATAGACACTCAGACAAAAATAGACTATAGAAACCAGATACATTTTCTATGCGAGACTGGCGGAGATGTATGGGGATTTGATGATAAAGGAGAGCTTGTGCATGATAAAGAGGCGAGTATAGCATTAGGAGAAGATGTAAAGCAGGAAACTGATAGATGTATGAGAGAAGTTGCTGCTGAGCTGGGTTTAGAGGCCGAGCTTGCTGGGGGGAAAGGCCTATTTATTATTAAGCGAGACTCTGAGATGTCTTTATATTTCAAGGACAAGAAACTACTTCATCATTTAGACAAGGCTAAGGAGAGACTGCAGAAGTTTCTCAAGGGCTTTGATGTGATTGTAGAACGCTCTTCAGTAGCAATAGATGTGACCAGAGTTACTAAAGAAGAGAGCATCGAGGTCCTGCGCAAGAAGCTGGGTATTCAAGCCAAGGATATACTTGTTGGAGGCGATGGTTATAATGACCTCGGCATGCTGAGGGTAGTCTTGGAACAGGGCGGCACAGCTATCTTTGCAGGAGATCCAGAGATATTAAAGGTCTTATCCGAATATTTGGAAAACGTCATAGTCGTAAGAGGACCTACTGGCGTGAGAAAGGCCTTAGGATATGCAAGAGTCAATCATATCAAGAGAGAAAGAGAGGCCTATAAAAAGCGATTCAAGCTATTGCGGAAGTTAGAGGATTTAATCAAGAACAAAAGATATACAGATGCGCTTAGAAGCTATAGAGAGTATGTCGATAGCTATCCAGGATTTCTTAGTAATGGTTTAAAGGGCCTAGCCAGGAAAGCCGCCCTAAGATTAATAAAACCCCGCATAAAACAAACGAAAAATCCCGAGGCAAAAACCCTTCTGATAAACGGTTATAATTATCTTCTAAATGGCGATGATTTCCACGCTGAGCAGGAATTTGGCCAGCTCTGGAAGTGTGATCGCACTTTAGTCAGTCTCTGGAATGCGCTGAGCGTGCATTACTTTGGAGACGTCTACCAAGTTGTTCGGGAAGCTGCCCCAGATTCAATAGGGAAGCTGTCTTTTTTAAAAACTATGGAAGATAAAAAGGGGAATCCTGTTAAGGTCATTATACAAACATTAGAGAAGAACGATTTAGAAAACGCGATAGACTTAAACAATGAGACATGGGGGGATAGTTTCAGGTTGAGGATGGAAGACGGGGAGAGGATTTTTGAGAATAATAAAGGCGGACATCTGCTTGCGAGGAATGAAGGGGGTGAAATTATAGGCGTTGTGTGGTGCGCCTCATTGTATAGTAAAGATATAAAAAGAATTCCTCCCTCACTTAAAAAGATTATGTCCATAAAAAGAGGAAGCGGAGAAAAGAAGGACAATCGTTGGCTGCACTATGCAGTAGCAATTAAAAAAGATTATCAGGAGATAGGCCTTGGTCCGAAGATCGCTACAGCATTATTGAATGCAACAGAGCCTTTATCAGAAGGAATGGGTAGATACACCTATAGCCCGATGAGCGGATACGGAAAATATAAAAGCCAGATGAGCGCCGTATCTTATCTGATGCGAGTTAAGCTGACCAAGGATGGAGGCGGCGGCGTAGAAGATTATTTGGATTATAAGAAACAGGGTAAGGAGTCCTTTAGAGAATACCTGGAAAGAAAAGGCCGCAGCCCGACTAAAATACTCTGGAAAGACTATGAAGACTTTAAGGCTCAAGGGGGCCTGTCACTCGAAGATTATATCCTTCAAGAAAGACGCAGTCTCGCCTGCACAGCAGCAAATCTCCATGTTAAAAACGGCGCTAAAATAGTCCGCGTTATTAAAAGAGGCAGAGAAGGCGACATAAATGCGGGCGAGGCGGCTTTAATAACCGAATATAGAAAATTAGTAGGCGAAGAAAGGCAGGATTTTAAAACCCTCTTCCGTACCTTTGACAGTCTGAGCTCGAATAAAAATATATTCGCCAGGACAAGTGCCTTTGTCTTCGCAGTTGCAATGCTTATCTATCATGGCCTTGGCAGGCATTATAAATTATTAGATGCAATAATAATTATTAGTGTAGTGCCCACTGCATTATATATGTTTAAGATCTGTGATACTGCAGCTGAGAGATTTAGACATTTTCTGAAATCTCTTTCTGCATCGTTAGTTGGTGATTTAAAAGTGCAGGACAAGCCGTTGGTACAAAGAAGGGCTCAGTTCAAGCAGCAACTCAGCGAAATCCTTGGCAAAGGTTTCGGGGCAAAATATGACCATGCCTTCATAACGCCTGCTTTAACAGAGGATACACAGGTCTATGATGCACTCTTTGAATTGCTCGGCGATGATTTTGACTTTGAACTTAAAAAGCCTGAGACTGCCGGATTCGATAAAGAAGATAATGCGATAGTGTATGTGAAGTTTGACAGCGAAGAAAAGCTGATAGCATATTTGCATAATCATTTAATGACTATTCTGCATCCTCGAATGGCCAGTATATATTTCCGTATAACAGATAGATATTTTAAGGCGCCTTATAAAGTAGATGGCCGACTCTTGGCATTTTATATAGTATTCAGCCAGTTGAAAAATATCAGGCAATTAGGATATGGAATGGCAGATGTGGATTCCTTCTTAGGGCTGAAAAAGATTGATAGGGACGGCCGTAAGGGTATAGAGATTAGAATGATAGATAATGGCCCTGGCTTTGAAGATATACGCTCTGCATTTGAACCTGAACTTCCTTATGCCTTTAAGCGCAAAGAAGGCGGTCATGGTTTGTTAGTGACGCGTTACCTTGTTACCCTAGCAGGCCTAGGTGACGTTGAGATAACCTCCCAAGGTAAAAAGGTCGTGTATCGCGCAGGCGAAGTTGAGGCTGAAGAACACGTTGTCAACGACACTGGCCTGACAGAAGTAAAAATCAGCATATTCCAGCCCGAGACAATTGCTTCGAATGCAAACCAGTTCATGGAAGAATTTGCAGATCAGCATGATTCTGTAAGCTTTACAACATATAACGATCGGCCTTTTGTTTCTATAGAAAAAGGCCCAGAAGATGTCATACACCTTCTCGTTAAAAAAGGATTGCATATAAAGGATGTAGAGAAGTTTAAAGGCAAGGCCTTTGATATACAAGATCATAGAAGGATACGAGGACGTTTTCATGTATTAGACGATGGTTCTATTGCATTTTCACCTAATAGGCTAAAGGGGATTGAGGATACAGAATTTATAACAGGATTAGTGAATGAGTTATTAAAATTCAAAAGCAAGAAGAAGTCTCTAGAGCTTCCTGATAATGTCAAGTTTTGGACAGATGCCAGCGAGCTCTATAGATACTTTTTAAAGATCAAGATAGGAGAGCTTGAAAGAAGGGAAAGAGAAATATTTTTGCAACACCTCGGAGATTTACCATGGAGACCAGATGAAGGAAGAAAATTGGATGAAGGTGAATTAGCTGCTCTAGGCCTTGAGGAACTTTATGGTTTAAAGATGTTGAGATTCGGCAAGGGAAGGAAAGGTAAGCGATATTCCATTATATATAGAGTAATTGAGCTGCCTCGACTAATCAAGAGACCCATTATTGAGGTAATAGATATATCAACAGGATCTGCGTCTGACCAGACCAGCCAGACAGTGCAGGACTTAACAGGGGGCAGACTTGCGTTGAAACGCGCTACAGAAAAAAATATAACTGTTATACCAAATGGCGCAAATTTAAGATTTTTTAGTGACACTTATCTATATGTGTCCGAGCGTAACACATTGTCATCAAATGCGTTACTAAAGTGGTTTTTTAGTGATGCTACTCGCAGCCTGGCTTATAAGTATCATTATCGTAACATAGGAGAAGACCTTCTTCTTTTGCGCAAAGGATATAAAGGACAGCTGAATAGTTCTTATAGTTTTAATGGATTACTTTGGAACAAATTGTATTCTGCCTTAACATCAGAGAATCTAAAATTTACTCCTGATGAATGGGGGCCAAGGCGTTATTTACGTGCCATAAAGCAAGATTTAGTAGAGTTACTTCGTCATCACCGCATAGGTGAAACAAATATCACATTAAATGGATACTTGAAGACCCTAAGAATAAGGAGATGGGTAGCAAGGAGTTTCGATTGGTTTTTACCTATTACAGCTTTGGGTATGATAATTGCAGTGCCCAGTACCTGGTTATATGTTGCATCTATAACCTTAGCAATCAAGGCTTCTGTGTCTATATATAATAGGATTACCAAAAGGGCCAAGTTTGAATTTAGTTACCCGTGGCCCAAGACAAAGGTTGTTAAAGAAAAGAGGGCATCTGAATCAAATATAAGCAAGCAACTTAAAAAGTTAGGAAAAAAATCAGAGGCTTTTGGATCGTACATAGAGAGGCAGCCAGAAGCGTTAAAGGAAAGTTTTCTTAGATCTTCGTGGCCTAAGTGGATACGTGAGGCCAGATCTAGATATAGCTTAGAGTTAGAATATGCACGTAACTATCTACAACCATTATATTTAGGCACATTTGCTATTGCTAAATTAGCAATACTGCCTCTGGTTTTCTCTAGCTTTATTGAATTTGGACAGAGCTGGGAATATGGCAATCTCCCATCGCTGCTAAAAGTTTTTATGTGGCTGTATGTCGCGCGTATTACATACAGATTTTTAAGAGATGCTTTGGCTATGCCTAATTTTAAAGGCAAGGATCTTACTGAAGACAGTAAATATATAGATATTGTTTCAATTGGGCTTCGTAATCTTGATTTTCAATCAGATGTGAACAATATATTGAAAGAACTTAAACCAGGACCTGATGCAAGGACAATAAAATTCTTGCTTTATAAAAATAACCTTTTACCATTAACAGCGCCAGTAAATAAGATAGCAATAGTTCAGGTTTTCGAGTCATTCAAAAAACTATTTTCCTCTATTCCTAATATACTAGCTGCTAGACTTCTAGTCATAGATAGATGCGAGAAGAGATACGAGGATACCAAAGTCACTTATACATTTAATGTTACTGCTGAAGTTGTTGACAATGAAGACATAAAGCAGTTGAAAGTACTTAAAAAGAAATCAAAGCAGAAAGGGTACAATTCTAATTATAGAATTATAAAAAAGAACATATTTCGCTCTTTCAGTAGAAAGATTCAAAAAGGAGATATGGTTATTCTTGTGGTTGAAGGGCCTGATGAAGAAATCGTTAATTATGCTGAATCTATTACAGAAGTCTTTAGGCCGACACAGTCGAAAAATGGAAAGGCTAGAAAATCACTAGGTATTTTTAGAACAAGAATGGATGATAAAATAGGTTTTGTTCTTACGAGTGAGAAGGAAGCGCTGGATACAGCTACAGCTATCCGAGATTGCCTTATAGATTTGGAAAACGGCGATTCTAAAGATTTCTCGAGAAGACAAATCGGTTTTAAAGGAAATCCAAGCCCCATTCATAGAAGAGCAATAAGACAATACGAAAGATTTTACTTTGGAGACGCCTACCAATCTGATCAGGAAGCTGCCCCAGATTCAATAAGGAACCCGTCTGTCTCTGAGACACTCGCTTCAAATGGAAGCTCTGTGCAGAAAGAGAAAAAAGCCTTATTTGGGACAAAAGAGTTTGAGGGGCATAAGACAGAAGATTCAGACTCGGCAGCTTCAAATATGTTTTTACAGTTAAAGAAGTTGCGTAACAACATATCTAGATATGCCCTACTAGTATTTCCTGCGTTGGCCATTGCCCAGATACCGGAAGCTGAACAGGTTATTTTAAGGCTTACGCCTGGGTTTACAGGGCTGTGCTGCGCTATTATAGGTTTCCTTGCTGTGTGGACAAAAAAGAAGATTTTTGCGTGGACTATGATGATAGTTGGCGTTGGTTTGATAGTGATAGACAGTAATATTTCTATATCTATGGCAGAGTGGACAAAGATTTGTGGTACAGGGTCTCTAATTTCAGGTATTGGCGTAATAACTCATGCTTATAGAAAAACGCCGGGTGTGTTTAAAATGTTTGTATCTTTATTTATAGGTTTTTTATTTATACTTCTTGGGATATATCTCTTAGCACCAAAATCGATAGCTTTTGTTTTAGGTAACGGTAACCTGGAAAGCATAGGTTTTATGGGTGTCGTGGAGTATCTAAAGGCCAGTCTCAAAGGCCTTGCCCCGTATGAGAATCTACGATTCCGTACGGGGCACGCCCCCAAAAAGATACTCCACGACGCCGCAATCTCCTCTGACACCCTGAGCTCGAATCAAAAGGCTGTAGATGCATATAGGGATTTTGTCAGAGATAGAGCAAGGGCAATCTTGGATGTTTTTAATAAAGTAGCCGCTTATTTTATATTGTTTATCTGGAAATGGCTGCATGGCACAAACGACTATAGAGTTGCAAAAGAGTTCAAAAAATTACTTGTAAGAATTTATCGCATCATGTTTGGCCCTGTATTTTCTGTTCATAATAAATTTGAATACACGGATGAGATTATGGATAGACTTATTCAGACATTAAGAGGGAAGATGCGTGAAGGATATAGATTCGCGTCTATTGGAATGCCGACTTCTTCTGGAAAGACAACCTGGGCACAGAAAATCGCTGAAACTTATTCAGATGAATTCAAAGTTATAGGCTTAGATCGATATTTTAAGGCAAAAAAGTTTAGAAGAATTATAGATGGAATAGATGATCTTGATTCTCCTGATGCCTATGACTGGGAGGCAATAAGAGAAGAGCTAATGCCCATTATTAAAACTGGCAAAGGTTTTATTAGGGGAGAATATGATTTTATAAAGGGTATTCCCAGCAACAAGAGGGAATATATAGAATTGAAAAAAGATCAAATGCTTATTATCGAAGGCATCTATGCATTACATGAAAGGATGGATGATATTTATAAAAAGGCTAAACAGGGCAGGGTTTACAAAGTATGCCTTAAGGCGAGTCCATTACTTAGGATAGTAAGGAGGGTAATAAGAGACGTTAAAGAAAGAGGCTATTCTCCTTTGGAAACAATCTCTAATTGGTTTAGAGAAGACGGCATTAGAGACATGGAAGATATGCATGTGTTGGATACAGAGAAAAATGCCGATATAAGGATCGACACAGAAACCCCTTACGAATTATATAATTTATCATGGGCCTTTAAAAAATTGTGTAAGAAATCAAAGGAGGAGTTAGATAAGTTCAAAAAACAGCAGTTTAAGAAACAATATGGAATAAAAAAAGACATAGTGAGTGATATTATAGACACCTTAGTTTCCTTAGTTGAAGAGAAGAGGCGATTTACAAAGGACAACGATACTAAGACAATCTTTGATTTATATAATTTTGCTAGAAAAGGTGAGATAGGCGGCCTAAAGGCTTTAGCGTTTGGGCTATTGAAAAAGATCCCTATAACCAGAAACTCGAAGAGCAACTCAGATATAGATGCTTCTAAAGACATCACATTATCTTCGAATAATCTGCTGAATAATAAAGTAAAAGAGTTTCTTCATGCATTTTCAATATGTGCTGCCTGGTCTATATTCTGGGGATTTGTCCTAAGCAAGTTAGCTCCCTTCGGTCGCAACCTGTCTCGATCCTCGATGCTCGATCCTCGATGCTCGTTATTGCTTTTACGAGTATCTAGCATCCAGCATCGAGGATCGAACTTTGAAATTCCATACAACAAGTTATCATCGAATGCCAGTCTGATGCTGTATAGTGAGTCTATGAAGTTTGCGTTTAGCGTATTGGCTGCGGGACTTTCTTATATTGCGTTTAGGGCGAGGAGTTTATACAAGGAGTTGCGCTTATATAGAGAGGGAGAAGAAGGCCTTGCAGGAGCATTTAATAGATGGGTTAGAGTACATTCCCCTAATGAAATATTGTCATATTTCTTCCGTCAGCAAAAGGCATCTCCAGATAGCGCAATTTTGTTTTTGATTCTGGGTGTGCCTGTATTTTGGTTAGGCTCTGCTCTTATAACAGGCGGAGTGGCAGTATCAGCTCTAGGATTTATATACGTTGCGAGTCTTGCAACAGTGGCAGCTATTGTGCATGAGATTATATCATTAAAGAAAACAACCAAAGGCTCAAAGGACGACAGCCAGTCTGACAAGACCCAGCACCTTGCCTCTAATCTCATATTGAAATGGAATCCATTTAGTCAAGCACTCGAAGACAAGAAATATTTTAAGAGATTAAAGGAAGAACTTTGCATGGGTTTTTCAAAACTCATAGAAAATGCCATAAAACATGGCGTGGGCCCAATTGACATTTCATATAATGTTACGAATAGCTTTGTCGAGGTAACAGTGACTGACTATCCTGATATAAAGAATAGAGATTTTGATGGAAGTAATATTCTTGATCCATTGAAATATGAAGTAGATAAATCCGGCCACAATAAAATCACTGCCCGTCTCTTTTGGCATAAGAGGTCATTAGAGACACAGGAACAAGACCTTAAAATTTCTGAGCCAGACATACTTGCTTCGAATGGGGCGTTAGGGGCGGTTCAGAAGGTAGAGCAATATAGGACTATAAGTGCAAGCCTCTAATGAGATTGCTTCTCCGCCTGCGGCGGATCGCAATGACAGGGGGGATTTGCAAATTCGCATCTTCAGGGAAGAAATTCAGAGAAGATCAACTTACGAAAAATCGTAGATTTTTCGTAAGTTGAGTGCTCATTTGAAAAAAGATAAAAAAAAGCTTTTATAATTTGACAAGTTGTGGTATTGTTGGTATAATTAAAAAGATAATAGCGCCACAAAGGAGGTGAAGGATGAGGGCAGGTGAATTTGCAGAGAAGAGGCAGTTTAAAAGATTAGATCTATCTCTTCCTACAACACTCAAGAGTCTTTCAGGGGATGAGAAACAGCGCGAGCAAGAGGGAGTTACTCTTAATATTAGTTATAATGGGGCATATGTAGCGGATATAGAGATAAAGAGTATAAAGGCCGATGATACATTGAAAATAGCTATTTCAGTGCCCAGGGATGAATCGAGAGATTTCCCGTTTTCCCGCGTTGTAGGAAAGGCAAAAGTGATACGAGTCGACAAGGATGGCGTTGCGCTTGAGTTTGCAGAGGATGTAAACCGTCTTTTTATTGCTAATTAATTTTGACATGGAATCTTGTGTTTTATCCAAGGAGAGAAGATGAATTGTCTTAAAAGGGAAGTTTGTCTTTTTTTTATAGCCTGTTCATTCGTTGTTTTTTTAAGTATTTTTTTAGTGAGGATTAGTTTATGAGGGACAAGGGACAAGGGACAAGAGACAAGGGGTTGGGGAAGAAACTTGGGATAGTGTTGGTTTTTGTCTTAGTTTTAAATCTTTCCCTTGTCCCTTGTCTCTTGTCCCTTGTCCCTGACGAAGAAGTATTATCCCCGAAAGAACTGATAGTCCGCGCATGGGAGGCATGGGGCGCAAAGGATTATGAGAGCGCTTTCTATTATACAGATAAGTGCATAGAGCTATATTCTGAAGATGCAAAACTAGAGCAGGCCTCTTTAACAGGTTTTCCTGCTACAGAGGCG
>JAHIRR010000164.1 GCA_018818505.1 Candidatus Omnitrophota bacterium
GGTCAAGCCTTAGGCGCCCTTGGCATATTGAGCGCCGCGTTCGGCGCTAAATCCTCTTCTCCCGCGCTTTCATTGCAGTCTACTTCTAAAGCAGCAGTTGTACCGATCGGGCCGGACTATGTAATAGGGCCTGGGGATACACTTGTTATTAATATCTGGGGTAGCGTCCAGGAAAGTTTTCCAGTAGAGGTGGACCGTGAGGGCAAGATCATGCTCCCAAAGGCAGGGCCGCTCTATATCTGGGGTTTGAATATCAAAGAGACCGAAGAGCGCATTAAAAAGATGCTCAAGCAGTATTACACGAATTTCTATATGGACATTTCAATGGGTAAATTGCGCGATATCCAGGTCTATGTAATGGGCGAAGTGAAGAGACCAGGGTCTTACACCATAAGCTCTCAATCAAGCATCTTTCAGGCGCTTTATACAGCCGGAGGGCCTACCAAGCTTGGCTCATTAAGAAAGATCAAACTTATAAAGGTAGATGGCCAGACAGAGAAGATAGATCTTTATCCTTTTCTTTTAGAGGGCAAGATGGTAAGGCCTACCATGGTGCAGTCAGGCGATACTGTTTTTGTTCCTACGGTGGGTGATGTGGTTGCCATAGCCGGAAATGTAAAGCGCCCCGCGATATACGAGACAGGGAACGAGACACCTTTGCAGGAGCTTTTGAATTTTTCAGGCGGCGTTACACCTACGGGAGATCTTCAGCGGATACAGGTAGAGCGGATCGAGAATAATGAAAGACGCGTGATGCTTGATATTGAATTAAGACGCACGGATGTTGGAAAATTTTCATTAGAGGATATCAGCATACAGAACGGCGATATGGTGATCGTCTCGCCTATAGTCAGGCTAAAACATGACTTTGTATCTATTGTTGGAAATGTTGAGCGGCCAGGTGATTACGCGTTGACAAAGGATATGAGCGTAAGTGATCTCATAGACAGGGCAAAGGGATTTTTACCGGGCACATATTTAGACAGGGCTGAGATAGCAAGAGTGACTGATGACAGGACCAGGCAGATCATCCCGATAGACCTGAATAGTATCCTGCTTGATGAAGAAGATCAGAAGCTCTTTTTAGACGAATGGGATATCCTGCTTGTATATTCCGAGGCCCAGATCAGGCCGCCTTTGTTTGTAGAGATAGACGGGGCTGTTAATCAGCCCGGGAAATACGAGCTGACTCCAGGCATGAAGGTTTCAGACCTTATTTTTAAGGCAGGAGGCGTGAGACCTGATGATGTCATAAAGGGGGCTGAATTATTTCATATTATACCAGGAGAACAGCCTGTTGTGCGGGAGATCGCGATAAGGCGTGTATCTGATGTCAGCATATCGCTTGATAAAGATATAATTTTGCACGCGGGAGATGCCCTTTCTGTAAAATCAGAGCCAAAACTTACTGAAAGAAGGGCAGTTACGATTAAGGGTGAAGTAAGATTTCCAGGGGTATATTCAGCAAGAAAGGGCGAGAGATTAAGCTCTCTTATTGAGCGCTCAGGAGGATTTACAGAAGAGGCGTTTTTAAATGGGACTATTTTTACGCGTAAGTCCATAAAAGAAGCGCAGGAAAAGATGAGGCGGCGCTTTATCGAGAGGGAGAATAGGAGTTTATTGGAAGAACAGCAATCGATACTGCTAAGGAGGACAGATAGGACTAATCCATCTGCTGTGGCTGAGTCTTTAAAGACAAGGAGAGAGATGCTGGAGTTTATATCCTCGGCTGATATAGAAGGCCGCATGGTAATAAACCTCAAGCCGCTTGCCCAGTTAAAAGACACCAAGTATGATATTCTGTTGGAGGATGGAGACAGCCTTACAGTGCCTCAGATACCTTCAGCTATCGCGGTAATTGGCAGTGTGAATAATCCCACATCTGTTCCTTTTGAAGCAGGTAAAGGCCTTGAATATTATATTCGCAAGACAGGTGGCCTTACAAAACACGCGGATAAGGTAGGCATATATGTTATAAAAGCCAATGGCGAGGCAGTCAGTAAATTCATGATGTCAAAGACGATCACAAGGGGTGATAGCATAGTTGTTCCTCAGGAGTTTAAGTACTGGACACCTCCAGGCCAGCTCTTGCGCGATACAGTAGAGATCCTGTCACGCATCGCAATCGGAGTCGGTATCATCGCGGCGCTGGATTAATAAAACGACACGAAATAACCAAGATACAAGAAACAATAACCAAACAATGACCAATAACCAAATTCTAATAACCAAACATCTGGGTAACCCGCTCGAGTTTGGTTATTGAATATTGAAATTTGGAATTTGTTTGTATCTTGTATCTTGGTTATTGGGTTATTTCGGTGATATCAAATTCCTGTTGACTTCCATTTTACCCTGCCTTATAATACTGTTCAATGATTGAACAGGCCCCAAAAGAAGAAGTCCTCCATATTATAAGGCATGTAGAGACAGACCCTGCTGTCAGCCAGAGAATTCTCTCCAACAGGCTCAATATCTCCTTAGGAAAGACCAACTATCTTCTCAAAGAGCTTGTCAAAAAAGGCTTTATCAAGGCCCGCGATTTTTCCCATAATTCAGGCAAGCTAAAAAAAGCAAATTACCTCCTTACAAAGGAAGGACTTGAAGAGAAACTGCGCCTTACCCGTTATTTTTTGGAGATGAAGGAACAGGAGTATAAGATCATGAAGAAGGAGTGGGAAGAGCTAACGAACAGGAAGGGCTTATGAACGTCTTTATGATCTATCCATCGCAGGGTAACATGGTCAACTTCAATTATGGCCTTGCGTCTGTTGCCGCGGTCTTAAAAGAAGCAGGGCACAACATAAAGCTTCTTATAGTAGATGACTATGTCAAGACAAGGCAGATAATAAACGATATCCTGGAGTTTAAGGCGGATGCAATAGGTTTTTCATGTATGTCCAACTTCTGGCAATATGTAAAAGATCTGTCAGGAAAGATAAAATCCACAGCAGGCCTTAAGAATATACCTATATTCGTAGGCGGTCCGCACGCCATAGTGTGCCCGTCATCCATTGAAGAGACCAGAGATATAGACGGCCTTTGTATAGGAGAAGGCGAATATGCCTTTTTAGAAGTCATAAATAAGATCGCTCAGGACGCGGATTTCAGGGATACGTCAAATTTTTATTTCAAAGGTAAGAACGGCGCCATAAAGAATGAGTTAAACATGCTTATAAGCGATTTGGACGCTTTGCCTTTTCCCGACAGGGACATGTTTCCATGGAAAGTCTTTGTTAGCTACGCGAATTTTACATTCTCGCGGGGGTGCCCGTATTCATGCAGTTATTGCTGTAATTCCGCATTTCAGAAGATCTTTAAGGACAAGGGGAACAAGATACGGCATAGAAGCGTATCAAAAGCGCTGGAAGAAATAGAACTGTTTGCTGAAAAATATAATTCTGACATATTGAGCTTTGATGATGATTGTTTCAACAAAAACCCGGGGTGGTTTAAATCTTTTTGTTCGGAGTATAAAGAAAGAATAGGGATCCCGTATACCTGCAATACAAGGCCAGAACTGTTAAGCTCTGAAAATGCCAGGATGTTCAAGGAATCCGGATGTAAAAAGATAAATATAGGAGTTGAATCAGGAGATGAGCGCCTGAGAAGATCTGTCCTTAACCGCAATATAAAAGATGAGCAGATCATAAGGGCATTTGACTATGCCAGAGAGAATGAACTGGAGACGATGTCTTTTAATATGGTAGGCTTTCCCGGAGAAACTAGGGAAAGCATCAGAAAGACAGTAGAACTCAACAGAAAAATAAAACCCACCTCTGTCCAGGTATCCGTGTTTTACCCGTATGCAGGCACACCGTTGGGAGAATTATGTAAGGAGAAGGCGTATATTGAAAACGAAAAGAGCTTATTTACATATTTTGGAGAAGGCCTTTCAGTACTGAAACTTCCAGGCCTTTCAAAAAAAGAAATAAAAGATTCATTCTTCAGATTCGATCTGGAAGTCTATGATAATGATTCTACAATGTCATACGCGGCTAAAAGATTGCGTTACATATATCTTTCTGTATATAAACACTTAGCGTGTTTTATAAAAAGCATTTTGCTAACCAAAAGGAGGATCTCATGAAATACGATATAGATATTTTCCACTACCTCGATATTTATAAGAAACATTACAAAAGAATCATAGCCCTGGTAACATTAACCGTATTCATTGCCCTTATCGCGCAGAATTTTCAGCCAAAGGTCTACAGGTCTACTCTTATCGCACTTTCTTCTCCTGAAGGAGGGCAGGCGGCTAATCTGGGGTCATATCTGGGCCTTCCAAATCTCGCTATGGGCAACTCTTCCGATGATCTTGTTTTTTCCATGTTAAAGAGCAGACGCATGAGTAAAGATATAAATAATCATTTTAATATTAAGAGACATCCTAAGCTTTGGTGGAGCCTTGACACTTACGTTGTAACAGGCGGTTTTGCCGTAGAAGTAAAAGGGTCTGATCCTGAATTCACAAGGGATATAGCGAATTTTGCAGTAGAGAATTTAGACAAGATAAATCTAGAATTAAAGGTCACGTCCCAGAAACCTATGGTCAAGGTCCTGGACTCTGCTTTAAAAGGCGACCTCGCAAATAAAAATACAGCCAAAAAAGGCATAACCAGCGGACTTTTTGTTTTTCTTGTGTACACGCTGTTTATATTCTTTAAAGAATATTTTTCACAGATGAAGGGATCAAGGAAATAGAAAGGATTATTTGATATGCCTGGATATGAATTAGTGGGAAAAGAAGAGCGGGATGCGGTATTGGAGATTTTTGATAAACATGGGGGGATTTTATTCAAGCACGGTTTCGATGCCTTAAGGAATGGCTCTTATAAAGTTGTAGAGTTTGAGAAAGCCTTTGCCAAATATCTGGGGACCGGTTATGCCCAGGCAGTAACATCAGGGACAACAGCTCTAAAGGTAGCGCTTGAAGCTCTCAGGATTAAGCCAGGTGATGAAGTTATAACTTCGAGTTTTACCTTTGTCGCTACTGTTGAGGCGATTATAGAGTGCGGCGCTATCCCGGTCCTGACAGATGTGGATGAGACTCTGAATATGGATTCTGCTGATCTGGAAAGAAAAATAACCAAAAAGACAAAGATCATAATACCTGTTCATATGTATGGCGCCGCAGCCTATATGGACAGGATTATGGATATTGCTAAAAAACACAGTTTGTTGGTTCTTGAAGATACAGCCCAGGCGTTAGGTGGAGAATATAAAGGTAAAAAATTAGGAACCATAGGAGACACAGGTTCTTTTAGTTTTGATTTTGGAAAGGCATTGACAACAGGTGAAGGCGGCATGGTAGTCAGTAATAGGAAGGATATATATTTAAAAGCCAGGGAATACGCAGACCATGGTCATGAGAATAATCCGAATTTCCCAAGAGGAGAAGATACCAGACGCCGCAGAGGATTTAACTGCAGGATGATGGAGCTCCAGGGCGCTATAGGCCTTGTACAGCTTACTAAATTAGAAAGCGCCATACAAAGACAGAAAGAGAATAAAAAGAAGATAAAGGATGCGATAAAGGACGCAGGCATGTTTAAATTCAGGAGGCTTGCTGACGAAGCAGGGGAGACAGCCGATACGTTGGTCCTTATTTTTGATGATATAGGTAATGCCACGCAATTCGTGAAAAATATCAGAGAAAAAGGGCTGGGCACAAAGAATCTTCCTGATGCCTTTAACTGGCACTTTGCCGGAACATGGAACCATATCTTTTCAGAGCTGGATTATTACAAGGATAAGCCCTGCGATAAACTCTGGAAGAGATCAGAAGATTTGTTAAGAAGGGCTGTTGCCTTGCCGATTAATATAAAGATGAGCGGGGAGCAGATAGAAAAAACAGTAAACATAATAAAAGAGGCATTAAAATGATTTTAGGAATTATCCCAGCCCGGGGAGGAAGCAAGGGCATACCGCGGAAAAATATAAAGATGATAGCAGGGAAGCCTTTGATTGCATGGACAATAGACGCCGCGAAGGCGTCTAAAAAAATGGATCGTTTTGTAGTTTCAACAGAAGACTCTGAGATAGCTAAGATTTCTAAGAAATGCGGAGCCGAAGTGATTGATAGGCCTATTGAACTCGCTACAGATGAAGCTACGACTTTATCAGCGCTCCAGCATGCCTTATCAAAGATTGAGGCTGACGCGATAGTCCTTTTACAGCCTACGTCTCCTGTCAGGGGAGCGGGCATGATAGATACGTGCATAAAGAGGTTTCAAGATACTTGCGCGGACAGTCTCGCGACAGGCTTTATATGTAAATTCATGGAATACGGCACGTATACCCAGCGCCGCCAGGATCTCAAAGGTTTTTTTTATGACGATGGGAATATTTATGTTATCAAGTCAGAATTGATAAAAGATGGAAAATTAATAGGCAAAAAGGCCGAGTGCGTAAAAACTACAAGAGAGCAAAATGTAGAGATAGATGATGAATTTGATTTCTGGATGGCGGAGCAAATACTGTTCAAGTACGGTAAGTAAGGATAGTAGATGAAAATATTATTTATAAGACCTAACAAGGATGCATTTGGGTTTAAACCAATAGGGTTATCTCTATTAAGTGCACTGTGTAAAAGGAACGGTCATCAAGTGGAGCTTTTTGACGCTACATTTTATGATCTAGGATTTGAGGAATATTCCACTACCGGTAACCGCATAAATAAATTTAAACCTGTTGATTGGTCAGGGTATGATGTAAAAAAAATAAAAGTTGACCTAAGAAAAGAATTTTTTAAAACCCTAAAAAATTACTCACCTGATATCTGTGCTTTTTCAGTCCTTTCAGATGAACGTCTGGTAGCCATGGAGATATCGGAATATATCAAAGAATACGACTCTGATATACCAGTTATATGGGGAGGCATATATCCTACAGTTGCTCCAGAAGATGCTATAAACGTAAAAACAGTTGATTATATTTGCGTAAGCGAAGGGATAGAGGCATTTCCAGAGTTACTTAATGCAATAGAAAATAAAAAAAATACAACTAAAATAAAAAATATATATGCAAAAAATAATGGTGTTATATCAAAAAATGAAATAAGGCCTCTTTATAAAGATATGGATAGATTGCCTTTTGTTGATTGGGAAATATATGACAAAAGGCAGTTTTATAAACCATTTGATGGTAATGTGGTAAAGGGTGGAGATTGGATGTCAAATTGGGGATGTCTTTATAAATGCACCTATTGTATCAATAATTGGTTAAATAAGTTGAGCGGGCGAATACTCAGGCGTTATTCGCCCGAAAGGGCTGTTCAAGAGTTGAGATATTTGAAAGAAAAATATGCTATTAATTTTTTACGTTTTCATGATGAGGATTTTTTAATGAGGCCATTGGAACATCTTAAAGAGTTTGCAGCGTTTTATTCAAAAGAAATTCATCTGCCATTTAGCGTGGAGATAAATCCTATATCAGTAACTAAAGAAAAGGTAGGAATCTTAAAGGATATGGGCATAGCCAGTGTTTCTATGGCTATTGAATCAGGAAATAAGTATATAAGAAAAGATATTCTTAAACGCGTCGATTCACTCGATTGCGTTATAAAAGCATTTCAATTATTTAAAGAAGCTGGTATCAGGACTGTGGCGTTCAATATGATAGGGTTACCTTTTGAAGATAGAGAAAAAATATTCGATACAATCGAGGTAAATAGAAAGGCCAGTCCGACTGTTGCTGATTGCTGGTTTTTCTTTCCTTTTGAAGCTACAGAACTTTATGATGTAAGCATAAAAAAAGGATTTTACGATAAAAAAGAAGCCCCTATTTACAGAGGGGATTATCCTGCGTTAAAATTGCCAGGCCTTACAAGAGAAGAATTGATGAGTGTGCAAAAATGTTTTTCATTGTATGTAAAGATGCCGAAATCTTTCTATAAGCTGATCAATCGCGCTGAGAAAAACGATCCAATAGGGCAAGAAATATTCGATATCCTGAGCACTATTTACAATAAACATGTTTTTGATGAAGACGGATATTTTAAAGAATAGGGAGATGAATTATGACTAAATTTTCTGTTACCACAAAGATATTTTTTGGCAAGGAAGCATCTAATGAAGTAAAGCAGTATCTAAGTAGTCTTGGAATGAAAAACATAGCTTTTATCATAGATAGCAGTATAAAAGATCTAAAGGCTTCATCTCAAGTGATATCTGATTATAAAAAACATGGTTTTTTAATTGATTCAGAACAAATTTTTACAGCTTCTTGTGAACCAAGCTATGATGATCTAGATGTATTTACTGAAAAATTTAGAAGCTATAACCTGGATGGTATTATTGCCATAGGTGGAGGAAGCATCATGGATATAGCCAAGGGTGTCGGTATTTTATTAAAAAATCCAGGCAAGGGCATAAACTATAGAGGTATGGATAAAGTCGAAAATCCAGGGGTAAAGGTTATCTGTTATCCAACTACCGCAGGAACCGGGTCTGAAGTTACTCATACGGCAAGTTTTATTGATAAAAGCTCTATGACAAAATTAGGTATAAATGGTAGATACGTAGCGCCTATTTGCGGAGTGTTAGTCCCTGAGTTGACTTTTACTTGCCCAGATAAGGCAACGGTTTCATCTGGTTTGGACGCTATGTTACATGCTATTGAAGCAGTTTCTGCCAAGACAGCAAATGCCATAACAAGTTTATTGGGGAGAGAAGCGTTTTCTATGTTGTTTTCTAATTTCAGAGAAGCAATAAAAAATCCGCATAATTATGAAGCCAGAGAAGCCATGCTCCTAGGCAGTTATTATGCTGGTATGGCAATGATGAATGCTGGAGGAGGGCCAGCAAGTGCAGCGGCTTATCCTTTGGGTGTGCATTTTAAGGTGCCGCATGGAATTGCGGGCGGTATATTTTTGCCTCATGTTTTTGAGTTTAATATTAAGAATGGTTATAAAGGATATGCGGAAGCGTATAATTGTCTTCCCGAAGCTGTCCTATCTCTTAGCGAACAAGAGAAATCAAAAGATTTTGTCATGAAGTTCAAGTCTCTTTATGCTGACATTAAAGCGCCTCATACTTTATTGGATTATGGTGTCAAAAAATCTGACATTAATAATCTTGTGACATTGACAATGACACAACGTCTCGAGAATGTAAAACTTAACCCTGTTTTATTAGGTGAAAATGAAATTTTTGAATTATTTAAAAAGGTAATTTGATGCTATGAATGAAATAAAGATAAACAATCGTATTATCGGCCCAAAACACCCCCCTTTTATTATAGCTGAAATAGGGATTAATCACGAGGGCATCTTTGATAAAGCTATGCAAATGATAGATGATGCAGCTAAGTCTGGGTGTGAATGTGTCAAATTTCAGACACATGTGATAGAAGATGAAATGGTGCCGAATAACGTTATTCCTGGAAATGCAAAAGAATCAATCTGGGATATTATGAAAAGATGCGCATTGAGTGAAGATGAAGAGTTTAAGCTAAAAAAATATACAGAGTCAAAAGGCATGATATTCTTAAGTACGCCTTTTTCTAGAGCCGCTGCTATAAGATTAGAAAAACTAAATGTAGCTGCATATAAAATCGGTTCAGGGGAATGCAATAATTATCCTCTTATAGAGTGTATTGCGAAATATAAAAAGCCAATACTTTTAAGTACAGGAATGAATAATATAAATACAATTAGTAAGGCAGTAGAGATATTGCGTAAATATGAAATCCCATTTGCGCTTCTTCATTGTACGAGTATATACCCAACACCATACAATAGGATACGCTTGGGAGCTTTGTTAGAGTTAGAAAAAGCATTTCCGGATGCAGTATTAGGATTATCAGACCATTCTTTTAGTATATATCCTTGTCTTGGCGCAGTCAGTCTTGGAGCCAGTATTCTGGAAAGACATTTTACTTCTGATAAAAATTGGCCGGGTCCAGATGTTTCTATCTCTATGGATCCTGATGAATTAAAGGAATTGATAGAGGGCGCAGGCATTGTGCACCAAGCCCTTGGCGGCAATAAGACTATATTAGACGAAGAAAAACCTACTATAGATTTTGCATATGCTTGTGTGGTAGCGATCAAGAACATAAATACGGGAGAGGCTTTTACAGAGCAGAATATTTGGGTTAAAA
>JAHIRR010000165.1 GCA_018818505.1 Candidatus Omnitrophota bacterium
AATATCCTTGCTATTTCTGTTGCATTTTCTCATCTTGTCTTCAACCTGATATGTGTCCTTTTTATATATCCTATGCCAATATTAAGAAATATACCCATAAAGTTAGCAAAATGGATGGGCAATCTCGCTTTTAAGAAACGAAGATACGCAATAATATATACATTATCTGTTTACTTCTTGGTCCCAGGGCTATTGATCTTTATCTCAAAGTTCTTTAAGTAAAAAAGGTCCCTCGACGCGTCAAATAATGCTTCGTATTATTTGACTTGCTCGGGATCAATTTTTGCTTCACAAAAATTGGAGGTACGATATGTTTAAAAATCTATTACAATTCTGGAAAGGCAAAGACTTTTTAACTGAGGTGCTGGAAGAATTTAAAGGCATGTTAGATGATACACATAAGATGTTTGAGGCTGTCTGCAACAAGCTCATTTATAATAAAGAAGAGCCAGGCCTTAGAGACAGGATATATGACATTGATAGAAGAGTAAATGATCTGCAAAAGAATATCAGGAAAAGGATTGTAGAGCATCTCTCACTCCAGCCTTCTGTTGACATGTCTACAAGCCTTATACTAATGAGCGTAGTAAAGGACGCTGAAAGATTAGGGGATTATGCCAAAAATCTCTTTGAAGTAATAGGCCTCCTTGAAAAACCAATAAATAAGGACGTCTACGCAAAACTATTTAATCACACTGAGAAGGAAATACTTGAATTATTCAACAAGACAAAGTCTGCCTTTATGGAATCAGATGAAGAAGAGGCCAGAAAGTCATGGGAATTTGAAACCAGGATAAAAAAGACATGTAATGAAGTCGTGAAAAAGGTAGCTAGAAGTAAATTAAGCGTAAACGAGGCTGTGTGTTTTGCCTTGATGGCAAGACATTTTAAGCGCGTAGCAGCACATCTGACTAATATAGCGACCTCTGTAATAGTCCCTCTTTCCGAGCTGGACTATTTTGACGAAAAAAGAAGGGATGAAAAATGAATAACCTGTTCCTGACCCCTTTTGAGATATCAAAGACAATACGTGATATCGGTGAGAAAAAAGCGAGTGAAACCATATTTGAGTTATTCATCTTTGGTATTCTTGCAGGGATATATATCTCGTTTGGCGCAAGCGTTGCAACGAGTGTATTAAGCGGGGGTACGCTGGATCCAGGCGCGGCAAAATTTCTGACAGGGAGCGTCTTTAGTGTCGGGCTCATGCTGGTGCTGATCCTTGGCTCAGAGCTTTTCACTGGCAATATCCTCATGACCATAGGACTTATTTATCGCAAATACTCCTTTATAAAGGTCCTACGCGGCTGGCTGATCGTGTACCTGGGAAATCTGTTAGGTGCTGTGCTTATCGGCTGGCTGGTATATGCCTCAGGCCTTCTTGGTCACGCAGGAGACCTGAGCGCCACAGGAAGTGTTGCTGTAAAAATAGCTGAAGGAAAAATGCAGTTGGGCTTTACAGAGGCGCTATGCCGGGGAATATTGTGTAATATGCTTGTGTGCTTAGCTGTCATTATGTCTATTGCTTCAAGAACAGTTGCAGGCAAGATATTCGGAATTTACTTTCCTATCATGACCTTTGTGGCATCAGGCTATGAGCATTCTGTCGCCAATATGTATTTTCTGCCAGCAGCCCTTATGGCAAAAGGGGAATTCACATCGGGTTTTTTCAATATTTTCAACAACCTGATCCCGGTAACAATCGGAAACATCATAGGAGGCCTTTTAATCGTCCTCCTGCATCCAAAGGTCGAAGAAAAAATCGCCCGCCTGATACTTAGGAAGAAATAACTTACACCTCCGCAACCCCGGAGGTTGCCGTGCTGGCAACCTCCGGGGTTGCGGAGGTGAGGTCAGATTTATTTACATAGACTTAACTGCTTCCTGGATCAAAGGAAGAATGGCCTCTACCTCTTCTTTTGTCATTCTGCCTAACTTAGTAAACCTGAATTCACCTTCCATGTTTCTGTTTTCTCTGTTGATCTGGAGTTTTTTGGCGCCCTTGTTATAGGAATGTACGCTTACAGTCAAGCGCAGCGCTTCTGTTTCCCATGATTTTGAAAATAATGTCTCGTCCAATGAGCTGTCGTAAGGCATTTTTACCCTCCCTCTGTTTTACTTCGTTCTGTCAAAAAAGATACCACAGAGAACACAGAGATTTTTTATAATAAAATCCTCTGTGTTCTCATAAAATTAGCCTTTTTATTCCTTCTTTAAGCCTCAAGATATTAAAATT
>JAHIRR010000166.1 GCA_018818505.1 Candidatus Omnitrophota bacterium
CTTATCTTCTCCATGCATATGTGTTTTTTGCACTCGGCCTTGTAGCATGGCCCGCAATTCACCTTTTTTTGTATCACAATGCCTTTGGATATGGGCTCAAAATGCCTCCTGGGATCAGTGGGGCCGAACAGCGCGATGAAATCTACATCCATTGCCGAGGCAATATGCATAGGAGAGCTATCTCCTGTAATAAATACCTTGCATCTTTTTATCAACGCTGCCAGCTGTGTCAGAGTCGTCTTTCCAGTTACATTGATCACTTTGCTGTGCGCCAACTTCATAACATCCTCGGCCAGGCCTGTTTCTTTCTTTGATCCTGCAATAAGTACCCTGATGTCCTTTGCAGCCAGCATATCTGAAAGCCTCGCTAAATTTTTTAAAGGCCATCTCTTTGTCTTCCAGCTCGAACCAATATTGATGCCCACCAGGATCTGATTTTCTCTCACCCACTCTTTTCTTAAAAGATTCTCCACATACAGGGAATCTTCTTTTATAGGCCATACTTCCAGACGCTTAGAAGCGCCGATAGTATTGATGCCTGATCGCTTAAGTATCCTGAATTGTTCTTCAACAGGCCCTGCATCGATCTTCAAATGCCTTAATCCATGATTTAGCAAAAATCCAAACTTATTATTGCGATAGCCAAAACGATCAGGTATAGCGCCCAGCCAGGCAATGATATGGCTGGCTCTATTATTTTGAAAATCCAAAGACATATCAAAGGCCTTACGCTTCACAGTATTTGAGATCTTTGTCAGCCCCCTTAGCCCCTCGTCATTTCCTTTTCTATCGTAAAGTATCAGCTCATCTATATACGGGCATCTTTTTAATACATGCCTGGATTCAGCGCCTATAAGGACTGTGATAAACGCGCATGGAAAACTATTTCTGATCGCCCTTAGGCTCGGCACTACGAGTATCACGTCTCCTATCGCGCCTATCTTTATCACCAGGATCCTTTTCTTCCCGGATGCTTCTTCATAAACCTTTATTGTGCGCTCAGCCATACGAGTCAGGCTATACTCCTTCTCAACCTTTTTCCTTGCCTCGATCGCAAGGCCCTTAGCAAGGCTGCGATCCTTCAAGAGCTTCACGATGGAGTCTACCATTTCCATCATGTCTCCCGGCTTTACAAAAATGCCTGTCTTTTTATCCTCTATAATATCTACAGCGCCGCCTATGCGAGTCGCCACAACAGGGACCCCGCATGCGCCTGCCTCGATAATGACCCTGCCAAATGCCTCCTGCCCCACAGACGGAAGCGCCAAAAGATCCAAGCTAGCCATGATCTCAGGTATGTCGTGTCTGGACCCTAAAAACTCCACGAACTTTTCTATGTTGAGTTTTCTTATCAATGCCTTGAGATTTTCCTTATACTCAGGTTTACCTTTAGGCGCGTCTCCTACAATAAGTATCTTTGCCTTTGGAAATATGCGCACCACTCTTGCGATCGCCTGTAAAAAAAAGGCATGGCCTTTTATGGGCGTGATCCTGCCGATGACACCTATCTTGTATTCTGTGTCCTGGCGCGACACATCTATCGGGTTAAATCTAAATTTCTCAAGGTCGACTCCTCTTGGAATAAACCTTATCCTCTCGCGCGCCACGCCAAAATCCTCCATCATGTGCCTGCCTATAACATTAGAGGCCACGATTACAAACTTGCCCCAGCCCATGACCCGGCTCAAAAGATGCGTTGAGTAATAACCATGCGCGGTAGTAATGAAGCTGGCGTTCGTGCGCCGCGTTGCAAAAAACGCGATAATAGCTGGCACGCGGGAACGAGCATGCACAATATCCACGCGCTCTTCCTTTATAATCCGCTCCAGCGCCTTGACCATGGCCATGACTGCAAACAAGGATTTTTTATATACTGGGAGCTTGATATGCCTTGCCTTCATGTCCAAAAGCTCGCTCACCATCTTGCCGCCGCCAGATACAACAATGACCTTGTGCCCCCGCTTGATAAGCTCCTTAGACAGATCCACAGTCCCTGTCTCCACCCCACCCACGTCCAGCATTGGTAAAATTTGTAAGATAACCATCATATCTAAGCTAAAGTAGACAAAACAGTCACTGTCTGTTTTGTCTACTTTTCAGTTACATGAGGGATTGGAGGCGTTTTGCTATGCGCTTCCTGTCCTCTAGCTTCCTTTTTTCTGGTCTCTCAGTCAAAATCTGATTTACTACATCGTAAATCTTATCTGGCGCAGCAGTCTTTATGTAGTCTCGCTGCTCAAGATTTGCAATAGCTTTATTATATTTCCCTCCTGCTCTGCCAAAGACTACCACGCGCCTACCAGAACTCACCGCCTCTGAGATCATGGATATGGATTCTGGTGAGACAATGATAACCTCACTCTTGTCAAAAATCTCCTGCACCACGCCTTGTTTATTGTTCTCGTTTGCTATCACTAACAATTTACATTTCCCGCTCAATTTTTCCTTAACAAGTTTATCTATTTCAGGCGAAGTCCTTCTGGAAGTAGAAACAAATATCTCACGCCCCATCTTTAATACTCCATCCACCACTTTTTCAACATCCTCTTTTTTCAACCTAAAACCCTTAGCATCTCCCCCAATAAGCAGCCCAATACCGCACCTTACCTCCGCAACCTCGGAGGTTGCCGTGCTGGCAACCTCCGAGGTTGCGGAGGTGGTAATCCTATTCGGCGCGATCTCAGTCACTAACATATTTGATTTTGATCTTGCAGGTACGTCATGTTTCGGCAAAATAACCAAATCAAACTTCCTGCTTCGTCCCAATCCTGGCTTCATGATGCAAATACCCTTTGCATTATTCTCGTATTTTAAAAATGCGTTCACAGCTACAGTAGAAGCGCCGCAAGAAATGACTATA
>JAHIRR010000167.1 GCA_018818505.1 Candidatus Omnitrophota bacterium
CCATCTCAAGAAATTTTTGGAAAGAGGAGACAAGGCAAAGATGACAATGGTATTTAGGGGCAGAGAGATGGCCCATATGGATATAGGGAGGAAGGTTTTGGATCGTGCTGTAGCTGACCTTGCTGATATCGGAGAGGTTGAAAAAGGCCCTACGCGGGAGGGCAGAAGTATCCAGGTGTACTTTATCCCGCGCAGCAATACTAAAGTTAAAAAATAAAGTTCTGTGTAATGTGTAAGGTGTAAAGTGTAATGTAATCGGGATAGCTTGGTTCATTAAACATTAAACATTAAACATTACACATTACACAAACAACGCAAACAAGGAGAGTATAATGCCTAAGCTGAAAACGAATAAGGGCGCGAAGAAGCGTCTTAAATTAACAAAAAAGGGAAAACTCATAGGCCATAAACCAGGAAGAAGACATCTGTTGACGTCTAAATCTTCTGGCCGCAAGCGCGGCTTAAGAAGGCCTACGACGATTATAGGAAAGGTAGCAAGCAGAACAAAGAAATTGTTACCGTACGGGTAAAATCGCAAACAAGGAGAGTAAATCATGGCACGAGTAAAATATGGACCAGCATCGCGCGCACGCAGAAAAAAAGTTTCTAAGATGGCAAAGGGCCAGAGGGCTGGCAGGAGCAAGTGGCACAGGATCACAATGGAGTCAGTTAATAAAGCCCTTATGTATGCTACTAGAGACAGGCGTGTGAAAAAGAGGACTATCAGAAGGCTCTGGATTCTAAGGATATCCAATGCCTGTAAAGACCTTGGTGTATCTTACAGCAAATTCATGAAGTCTTTGTCAGATTCAAAGGTGAACCTGAATAGAAAGATTCTCGCAGATCTAGCAGTAAATGACAGGCCTGCGTTTAAGAAGCTAGTAGATAGTCTTAAGAAAAACAAGTAAGTCGATTGTTTCATTGTTAGATTGTTGGATTGTTACAAATAACAATTTAACAATAGAACAATCTAACAATATTGGATTTATGCGTAGATTGAAACCGCCTCAGGTGGTGATATTTAGCTTTCTTATAGCAATTCTGATTGGTGCAGCGCTTTTGTCTCTGCCACAGAGCTCTAGCAATGGTGAATCAATAGGCGCAGTGGACGCATTTTTCACTGCAACAAGCGCTACATGCGTTACAGGCCTTATTGTAAAGGATACAGGCAGTGATTTTTCCGATTTCGGCCGTTTGATAATATTATTGCTGATACAGATCGGCGGGGTTGGCATAATGACGCTCTCAACATTCTTTGCGATTCTTTTAGGCAGAAAACTCACGCTTCGCGAAAATGTCGTAGTAAAGGGAGCGCTCGACCACCATTCTGTGCTAGGGTTAAAGACACTTATCGTGTATATTCTCGGGATAACGTTTTGTCTGGAGACTATCGGCGCGGTACTTTTGTATAATCGCTTTGGCGACATCTATTTTTCCATTTTTCATGCTATATCCGCATTTTGCAATGCTGGATTTTCACTCAATGCCGCGAGCTTTACCTTGTACAGGCAGGATACATATGCGAACCTCGTCATGATCGCCCTGATTATCCTGGGCGGTATTGGGTTTATAGTGCTCATAGATATTCCAAAGATCTTCAGATGGGCCTTTCGAAAACTCTTTTTAGGAAGCAAGGAAGGCATTAAGCATCTTTTTGTACAAATAAGCCTTCAGACAAAGATGGCTGTAAGTGTCAGCGCAATGTTACTTTTACTGGGCGCAGCAGTTTTCTTTTTGCTCGAGAATCACCAGATCCTGGATGGTCTTGGCCTGAAGGATAAAATTTTAACGTCATTTTTCCAATCCACCACATCCAGGACAGCGGGTTTTAATACAGTGTCCATATCTGATCTTGCAAGCCCGACGCTATTTTTCGTTATAATCTTAATGTTCATAGGCGCTTCGCCTGGTTCAACAGGCGGCGGCATAAAGACATGCACCTTCGGAGTTCTTTTAGCAGGCGCATGGAGCATGATAAAAAACAGGAATCATATACAGGGGTTTAAAAAGACTATCCCTCGGCCGGTTTTCAGAAAGGCAGTGATGATAGCGGGGCTGGCTGTTACATGGATAGTGGCCTTTACCATGCTGCTAAGTTTTGTTGAACGTGGGCATGAGGCAATGCCAAATTATTTTTTAAAGATACTGTTTGAAGTTACTTCTGCATTCGGCACAGTAGGGCTTTCAACAGGCATTACGCCTATTCTAAGCCCTGCGGGAAAATTCTTGATCATGCTTACAATGTTTGTCGGAAGGATAGGGCCGTTAACGCTTGCGCTCGCAGTTGCGATGAAGGAACAGCAGATCATCTATAAATATCCTGAAGAGAAGGTGATGGTGGGATAGCATTGTAAAACTAAATGTTTCGGTTATAGGTTTTCGGTTATCGGTTTTCGTTGTCGATCGATAACCGATAACCGAACAACGATAACCGAGATGTTTCATCTAAGAGGTGCTAAAATGAGACAGTTCGCGGTAATAGGGTTAGGTGAGTTTGGATGGAGTGTGGCAAAGACATTGAGCGAAAAGGGCCATCAGGTGCTGGCTATTGATAAGGACGAAGAATTGGTGCAGGAGGCGTCTGAATTTGCAACAGAGGCAGTACAGGTGGATTCCACAGATGAAAAGGCGCTGAAGGCCATTGGTATAATGAATGTGGATATCGCCGTTGTCGGCATAGGTACAAATCTTGAGGCATCTATTCTCACGACATTGATCTTAAAGGAGTTGGGTATCCAGCATGTTGTTGCCCGCGCAGTAACATATGAACATGGCAAGGTCCTGGAAAAGGTCGGGGCAGAAAGAGTAGTGCTGCTCGAAAGGGACATGGGCGCGAGGATCGCGAATTCACTCACATCCCCATCTATACTTGAACACATAGAGTTATCTCCAGAATTTGGCATAATGGAAACAGTGCCGCCAAAGGAATTTATTGGAAAATCCATCAGAGATCTGGACGTTAGGGCAAAACACGGATTGAATATTATTGGCATACGGAGAAAAGAGGCAGGGGCAGACGGCAAAGAAGACTTAAATGTGGCGCCAAAAGCAGACTATGTTGTTAAACAAGGAGACACCTTTGTAATTATAGGATCTAACGAAAATCTGGATAAGTTCAAGAAGCAATACCATATAGAAAAATAAAAGAAACCACAGAGGTCGCAGAGGGAAAAATAAGTTTACTCTGTGCCCTCCAAAAGAATTAAACCTGTTTCATCTCGTAGGCGGAACAGGTAGCTATGAAAGTCAAACTGTTACAAAAAACAGGACTTCCGATGAATTTTAATGTCTTAAGGCTTAAAGAAGGAATAAAAAAGCTAATTTTATGAGAACACAGAGGATTTTATTATAAAAAATCTCTGTGTTCTCTGTGGTATCTTTTTTGACAGAACGAAATAATCAGCAAGGAGATGATAATGAAATTATTAGAGAAATTAAAGAACATGGAAAAGGCCGCCCTTAAGGAAGTCGTAGAGGCGGCTAATCTTGACGAACTGGAAAAGATAAAGGTCAAGTATCTTGGCAGAAAAGGAGAGATCACCGCTGCCATAAAAGGCATAAAGAATGTTGCGAAAAAAGACAAGCCAAAGGCAGGGCAGTATATAAATGAATTAAAAGGCAAGATCGGCTCTTTATTGGATGAGAAGGAGCAGTCTTTCAGGGACGCAGAGCAGGTGCTTTTTGAGATAAATGATACGACCTTACCTGGTTTAAAAAGAGAGATGGGGCACGCTCACCCGCTTTTAAAGACCATGGAAGATATTATAGAGATATTCCTCAGGATGGGGTTTAAGTCTGTTATTACGCCAGAGGTGGAAACAGAATTTTATAATTTTGAAGCGCTTAATATTCCGAAGAAACACCCTTCAAGAGAAACGTTTCATACGTTTTATGTCGAGGGCGGAAGGCTTTTGCGGAGCCAGACATCTACTGCGCAGATCAGGATCATGGAAAAGGAAAAACCTCCTATACAGGTTGTGCACGCAGGCAAGGTCTACAGGCCTGATGCAGTTGACGCGAGCCACTCGTTTATGTTTTATCAGATAGAAGGGTTTATGGTCGATAAAGGTATTGTGTTTTCTGATTTAAAGGGCATACTGGAGAAGTTTGCAAAGGAATATTTTGGCGAAGACGTAAAGATGAAGTTCAGGCCGCATTATTTTCCTTTTACTGAACCCTCAGCGGAGATAGATATATCATGCTTTATATGCAAAGGTAAGGGCTGCAGAGTCTGTTCGCATAAAGGCTGGCTAGAAGTGCTCGGCGCAGGTATGATAAATCCAAAAGTGCTTGAGTTTGTAAAAATAGATCCTTTGGAATATACAGGATTCGCGTTTGGCATGGGGATTGACAGGATCTGCATGCTGAAGCATGGCATCGACGATATACGTTTGTTCTATGAAAATGATGTGAGGTTTTTGAAACAATTTTAATGATCGCGGAACCAACGCAGAAGCTCAACTTTACTTGGCAAGGCTGGACCTCGGCTTTTAAAAAAGCCGAGGTCCAGCCTTGCCAAGTAAAGTTGAGACGCGGAACTTACGCGGAAGGGGGAGTTATGAAGAGGTTCTTTAAAATATTTTCGATAATTTTATTTGCGATATTGTGCATTAGTATTGTCAGCATCGCAGAGGAGATTACATTGACTACTTATTATCCTGCGCCGTATGGGGCTTATGAGGAGCTTATGGTTGTCGACGGTGTTGTGGTCGGAGCGACTTATGCTGTAGAGCCAACTGAAACTGCTCCTACGAGCGGCATGCTAATAGAAGGGAATGTTGGCATTGGCACAACAACCGCTGCGCAAGCCCTGGATGTAAATGGCACAGTCAGCGCTACAGCTATGGATATAGCTGGCACAGTCAATGCCACAGGTTATGAAGCTGGCGGAGTGGCAGGCGCTAGCGGCACATTTATTACAGCGGATATCCCGCCAAAAACCGTTACAGTTGTAAATGGAATTATTACAGATATAACCCCA
>JAHIRR010000168.1 GCA_018818505.1 Candidatus Omnitrophota bacterium
GCCAGTAAAGCATAGTTTATCTCCAGCAATGCACAATGCTGCGTTCAAAAAGCTTGGCATCGACGCAGAATACCGCAAATTCGAAGTAAAGCCCGCCGACCTCGAAGATTTTTTGCTCAATAGAAAAGATGTTTTGGGATTTAATGTAACTGTGCCACATAAAGTAAGGGCGAAGGAGATACTGGATAGGGTTGTTGATGAAAAAATAGCCTGTGTAGATGCCATCAATACAGTTAAACGAGAGGGCAGTAAGATAAAGTATGCAAATACAGATGTAGCTGGATTTCTGACTTCACTCAGAGAGGATCTAAAATTCGACCATAAAGATAAAAATGTACTTTTGATTGGCTGTGGAGGCGCTGGCAGGGCGATTATTGCCGGACTTTCCAAGTCCGCTAAAAAGATATACGCATACGACAGTAACCCTGATGCAATAAAATCTTCAGGAATACTTCAATGTATCTCCGCCAAAGAAATACCGGAGATAATAAAGGATTGCCAGCTTTTAGTCAATGCCACTCCTATAGGTATGAAAAAAGGCGACAGTTCTCCTATAGATAAGGAATTACTTCATAAGAATCTATTTGTTTATGATGTTGTCTATAACAGAGAGACAGAGTTAGTTAAAGCAGCAAAGGGGCCTGCAGTTGGTGGCCTTGGCATGCTTCTTTATCAAGGTGTGCATGCTTTTGAATTCTGGACAGGTAAACGCGCACCTATAGATGTGATGCGAAAGGCCCTAAAGTAGACAAAACAGTCACTGACTGTTTTGTCTACTTTAGGGAAGGTGGAGATGGCGTATTTAGTCGTTTTTATATTTGGTTCGATGATTGGGAGCTTCTTGAATGTGTGCATCTATCGGATGCCGCGTGAAGAGTCTATTGTTTTTCCTGGCTCAAGGTGCACTTCCTGCAAAAAGCCAATACCATGGTATGACAACACCCCATTCTTAAGCTATATTATTTTAATGGGCAAGTGCAGGCATTGCAAAAAAATGATATCCTTTCGCTATTTTGCAGTTGAACTCATAAGCGCGCTCGCATTCTTAACGCTATTTTATTACTTTGGCCTGACCGCGAAATTCTGGATCTATAGCCTGGTGACATCCGGCCTTATCGTAACGACCTTTATCGACCTGGAATTCCAGATCATACCTGACAGGATAAGCCTTGGCGGCCTGGTTCTGGGGATCATTTTAAGCGTTTTTATACCGCAGCTTCATAATAGTCTTACATGGGATAATGGGCTTATAAAGTCTCTGCTGGGTATGTTTGCTGGCGGAGGGCTCATATATCTTACAGGTTATGTCGGCCAGATCATATTCAAGAAAGAGAGTATGGGCGGCGGAGACGTAAAGCTCATGGCCATGCTGGGCGCTTTCTTGGGCTGGAAAATGGCAATACTCATATTTTTTCTCGCTCCATTTTTTGGAACACCAGCAGGCCTGTATTTGAAATTTAAGAAAAAACAGGATATAATTCCATATGGGCCCTATATAGCTCTGGCCAGCTTTGTCGCAATGATCTGGGGCCAGAGGATATTGTCTTATCTATTTTTCTGAAGAGAACAGAGTTAATAAATGATACGGTAACATGAAATAACCAAGATACAAGAAACAATAACCAAACAATGACCAATAACCAAATTTCAATAACCAAGCCCATGCTGTCGGGATGTTTGGTTATTGATTATTGGTCATTGGAATTTGTTTGTATCTTGTAGCTTGGTTATTGGTTATTTCGAGTCTAAACATATTATATGATGGAGGTGCAGGATGCTAAGATTTTTAACTGCTGGTGAATCACATGGTGAAGCGCTTGTTGGTATTTTAGAAGGCATGCCTAGCGGGCTAAAGGTAGACAAGGCCTTTATAGATAGCGAGCTCAAACGCCGTCAGCAGGGCCATGGACGCGGCAACAGGATGAAGATAGAGAATGACCACGCAAAGATCCTGTCTGGATTAAAAGGCGGCCTTACCATTGGCAGTCCCATAGCCCTCCTTATACAAAATAAGGATTTTTCCATAGACAAACTCCCTGAAGTAAAAAATGTGCGGCCTGGCCACGCAGACCTTGTAGGGATTTTAAAATACGGTTTCAAAGATGCCCGTCCTGTGCTTGAGCGCTCATCCGCAAGAGAAACAGCCATGCGTGTCGCTATAGGCGCGGTCTGTAAACTGCTTTTACAGGGGTTCAAGATACGCGTATCGAGTCACGTAATAATGATAGGCGGCGCTGAGTCAAAAGATAAGATGAAAGAAAAGATTGATAACGCAAAGGCAAAAAAGGATACACTCGGCGGGTCATTCGAGGTTGTAATAAAAGGCGTGCCAGTAGGACTTGGTAGTTATGTACATAGTGACAGGCGCTTAGATGCAAGACTTGCTGCAGCCATCATGTCTATACCAGCTATCAAGGCAGTTGAAATCGGTAATGCTATTGAGTCTTCTAAAAAACTCGGCTCAAAGGTGCACGACGAGATATTCTACTCTAAGGCCAAAGGTATTTACAGAAAGACAAACAATGCCGGAGGCATTGAAGGTGGCATATCAAACGGCGAAGACATAATCGTACGCGGCTACATGAAGCCCATAAGTACATTGATGAAGGGTCTAAATACAATAGATATATCTACAAAAGAACCTTCCACCTCGGCTACAGAGCGCTCTGATGTGTGCGCTGTACCTGCGGCATCCCTTATTGGTGAAGCTGTATGCGCATTCGTAATAGCTAATGCCTTGCTTGAAAAATTCGGCGGGGATAGTGTTCTGGAAATAAAAAGGAATTACGAGGGGTATTTATCCAGCCTAAAATCTTAAGGTAAGGGACGTACTCACGTAGTCAGTGTCGAGAGCGTGAATCCTATCTGTGTGACGCCAGCCAATTCCAAC
>JAHIRR010000169.1 GCA_018818505.1 Candidatus Omnitrophota bacterium
GGTGTTTTATTATATCACAAGCTTTTGCTTTTGCAAGCCATTTTTAAGGGTTATCGGACAGATTTGAACTGCAGCTCATATAGCCGTTTATACGTGCCTGAGGCCTCTATTAATTGCCTGTGGGTGCCTGTCTCTATGATTTTTCCGCCTTCAAGCACCACTATATTATCCGCATGTTCAACAGTAGAAAGTCTGTGCGCAATTACAAACACTGTCCTGTGCGCCATAAGCCTGTCTATTGCCTCCTGGACAAGTCTCTCTGACTCAGTATCAAGCTGGCTCGTGGCTTCATCAAGTATCAGTATAGGCGGATCCTTAAAAAGCGCTCTTGCGATCGCAATGCGCTGTTTTTCTCCTCCTGAAAGCCTCATGCCCCTGTCGCCTATAAAGGCGTCATAGCCACCTGATATCTTTTCAATAAAATCATGGGCATTTGCCGCCTTTGCCGCCTTTATAATATCATCCATGCCTGCATCAGGCCTGCCGAACGCAATATTGTTGCGGAGCGAATCATTAAAAAGTATTGTCTCCTGCGTCACAATGCCTATCTGTTCGCGAATAGATGAAATGTTAAAATCCCTGATGTCTTTGCCGTCAATCCAAACAGCGCCGCTATTTGGATCATAAAACCTGGGCAGTAGATTCACCAATGTGCTCTTTCCAGCGCCGCTCAGCCCCACTATTGCCAGGATCTTACCCTTTGTCAGACTCACATTGATGTTTTTCAATACCATAGGTCCATCGCCATATGAAAAATCTATATCCTTTAATTCAACGTGACCTTTAAATCCAGCTAACTTGATAGCGCCAGGTTTATCTTTTATCGTAGGCTCCCTATCGAGCACATTGAACACTCTTGTTATTGCTGCAAGGGCCTGAAGATTTACACCATAGAGCCTGCTTAATCTCTTAAACGGTTTTATAAGAGAAAGAAGCGCTGCTAAGAATGCTATAAAGGCGCCTCCTGAAAGCCGGTCTGCTACCACCTCTTTGCCGCCAAAATATAGAACGATGGCCATACACGCTACACCCACGAACTCGCCAAGGGGGCTTATGATAGTCATGCGCTTTACAGACTTGAGAATCATTTTGTAATAACGGGAATTGTGCGAGGCAAATTTATTTATCTGATATTTTTCTGCTGAAAATGATTTCACAATGCCTATGCCGTATATTGTCTCAAATAATAAAGAGTTTATATCCGCCATGCTTTCCTGTGTAGACTCAGATATCTTTCTGAGTTTTTTGCCTATCTTTATGACAGGGTATGCCACAAGCGGAAACACAAATATGGTGACCAGGATCAGCGTCAGTGGAATTGAAAAATAGATCTTTATCCATATAAGTATACTGAGATATATCAAAAGCTGTATTGGCTGGAGCAATAGATCCGTAAGTCCCTCGGTAATAGAATTCACTATGATTCCTACATCAAAAGTGATCCTTGAGACCAGTTCGCCTGTCTGCATATTCGAATAAAAATCTCCTGAGAGACTAAGAAGCTTTTTATAGACTGTCAATCTTACATCCCTTAACACAGACTGGCCAAGCTTACTCATAAGATATGTATGGAGAAACAAAAATATCTCTTTTATGAGAAATATTAAAGCTATGATCAATACAAGCCAGTTCAGGAGCGCAACCTTTGGTATAGTATTGATCTTATCTATAAGGCTGACGATAAATTCCGGCGGACTCTGAACGCCTGGTATAGATATTGTCTTTCCAGCAAGGATATTGTCAACAAGCGGAATGATCATGCCCAGAGACACCCCTCCCATGCCAGAGGAGACAATCATGCATACTACAGCGACTGCCATAATCCAGAGATGCGGCTTCAAAAATTTTAGGAATCGTAAGTAATCTCTCATGCCATCCTTAACTTTACATTTAAAGCAAGACCTAAAATGTAAACTTAGCCTAAAAAAGCCGAGGTCTAACCTCGGCATGATTTGAGGTATTATATCACGCTCGTTGACTTTTGTCGAGAGGTTTGTTATTATTGTAGATATGAAAAAACTGCGTGTTGGAGTGGTTGGAGTAGGGCGATTAGGCTCTCTTCATGCTCGGATATACTCGGAATTAAAGAATGTAGAGCTCGTTTGTCTGTGTGACAGTGACAAAGACAGGGCAAGATCCATTGCACATGCCTTTAAAAAACCCTGGTGCTCAGATCACAGAGAGCTCTTTAAGAAAAACCTGGACGCTGTAAGCATTGTCACGCCTACATACCTTCATTATAAAATCGCTCGGTCGTTTTTGAACCGCGGCATACCTGTACTTATAGAAAAACCTATCACAAAAACGATTAAAGAGGCCAAAGAGCTATTAAAACTCGCTAAGAAAAAGCACCTGATAGTGCAGGTAGGCCATGTTGAGCGATTTAACTCTGCCATACAGGCGATAGAAAGGCTTTCCTCAGGGCCAAAGTTTATAGAGGTGCACAGACTCGGGCCTTTTAGCCCGCGCGTAAAAGACGTGGGTGTGGTGCTCGATCTAATGATACATGACATAGATATAGTGTTAGGCCTTATAAAATCAAAAATCGAAAGCATTGAGGCAATAGGTATAAATATCCTCACTAAACATGAGGACATTGCAAACGCGAGGCTCAGATTTAAAAACGGCACTGTATGTGACCTTACTGCAAGCCGCGTGACAAGTGATAGCCTGCGCAAGATACGAATATTTCAAAAAGATTGTTATATTTCCCTGGACTACATGAATCAAGAAGCAATGATCTCTAAAAAGATAAAAAATAAGATCATCTCTAAAAAAATTGACATAAAAAAAGAACAGCCTTTGAAAAAGGAGATCTCCTCCTTTGTGGACTGTGTGCTTAATAAAAAAAGGCCTACTGTCTCAGAGATCGAAGGATATAACGCTCTACTAGTGGCTCACAAAATCCTAAAAAAACTAAAGACATGAAGAAGAAACGACTCATGATTATCGCGGGCGAGGCATCCGGCGACCTGCAGGCAGCACACCTTGTAAAGGCCCTTAAAACACTCGATCCTCATATAGAAATATTCGGCGTTGGCGGGAAAAAGATGAAAGAAGAAGGTGTTGACATTGTCTATGACATTGTCGAACTCGCAGTTGTAGGTTTTATAGAGGTGCTAAAACATCTCGGAATATTTAAGAAACTCTTCAAAAAACTGGTTGATCTACTTGAATCAAGACGCCCTGATGCAATTATTCTGGTAGACTATCCTGGATTTAATATGCGTTTCGCAAAAAAGGCAAAAGAAAAAAATATCCCTGTAATATACTACATCAGTCCTCAAATATGGGCGTGGGGAAAAGAAAGAGTCGCGGAAATAAAAAGATGTGTTGATAAGATGATCGTGGTATTCGGATTTGAAGAGGAATTATATAAACAAGCAGGCGTAAAGGTAAGTTTCGTAGGGCATCCTTTCTTAGATATAGTAAGATCTGGCTGGAAAAAAGAAGAAACCATAAAACACCTGCATCTTCATCATCATTCTAAAAAGATAGCGCTCTTGCCTGGTTCCCGCGCAAAAGAGGTTGAAAGACATCTTCCTTCTATGTTAAAGGCATGCGAGCTCATAAAAGAAAAACTACCTGCTGTTGAATTTATACTTTCCCGGAGAAGAGAACTGGATAGAAATATTTATAATAATATAATCTCTCGCTCAAAGATAAAACCACATTCGCTCGAAAACAAGCCCTATGAAATAATGGATGTAGCTGATCTAGTAATACTTTCATCTGGAAGCGCAACACTTGAAACAGCCATTATGCAAAAGCCAATGGTAATTATCTACAAGACATCGCTGATCACCTGGTTCCTGGCGAAAAACCTGATAAAAATTCCTAATATAGGTCTTGTAAATGTAGTGGCAGGGAAAAGAATCGTACCAGAACTGGTACAGTTTCAGGTAAATGCCCCAAACATAGCGCGAGAAACCCTAGAAACACTCCAAAAGCAGGACGAAATCAAGCTTGAACTAAATCAGGTTAAACAAAAACTAGGCTCCCCAGGCGCCTCCACCCGCGCCGCACACCTAATCCACAAACTCCTCTCCTAAAGTAGACAAAACAGTCAGTGACAGATTTGTCTACTTTTCTATTCCCACTCTATTGTCGACGGGGGTTTGGAGGAGATGTCGTAGACTACTCGGTTTATGCCAGAGGCTTCGTTTATGATGCGGTTGGAGATTTTGCCTAGGATGTCGTAGGGGATCCTAGCCCAGTCTGCTGTCATTGCGTCAAGGCTTGTAACTATTCTTATGGCGCAGGTGTTTTCGTAAGTCCTTTCATCGCCCATCACGCCTACACTCTTTACTGGTAATAAAACCGCAAATGA